>NZ_JBEZIR010000127.1:0-26049 GCF_040651175.1 Kitasatospora sp. NPDC048540 | reverse complement strand
AACAACAACCCCGTCAACCTCAGCGACCCCAGTGGTCTGCGCCCTGACGGCACATGCGGCGGAATCGGGCAATGCCAGACCCCCGAAGCCGCGCTTGGTGAGCAGGCCGAGCCCGGCGGCCACCGCCGCGACCACCGCGGCGACCACGAACGCCACCGACATGCCGCTGACGAAGGAGGAGTGGACGGCGCCGGCCATCGCGTCCACCACGTTCTGCGGGGTGCCGGCCGGGGCCGGCGGGGCGATGCCGAGCTGGGCGGCCTGCTTCAGACCCTCGGCGTCGGCGCCCTGCGGCATCGGCACCCCGGTCCTCGCCCAGTTGCCGGGCAGCACCTCGGTGACCTTGGAGGCCATCACGGCGCCCAGGACGGCGGTGCCGAGGCTGCCGCCGACCTGCATCGCGGCCTGCTGCAGGCCGCCGGCCACACCGGCCAGCTCCAGCGGGGCGTTGCCGACGATGACCTCGGTCGCGCCGACCATGACGGGGCTCAGGCCGAGGCCCATCAGCACGAACCAGAGCGACATCACGCCGGTGCCGGAGTCGACGTCCAGGGTCGCCATGCCGAGCATGGCCGCGGTGGTGAAGAGCATGCCCGCGACGATCGGGATGCGCGGGCCGACCTTGCCGATCGCGGCACCGGCCAGCGGCGCACCGACGATCATCATCGCGGTCATCGGGAGCAGGTGGACACCGGCCTGCACCGGCGTCATGCCGTGCACGTTCTGCAGGTAGAAGGTGACGAAGAAGACGCCGCCGAAGAACGCGAAGGCCATCAGCACCATCAGCAGCGTGCCCGCCGACAGCGACACCGAGCGGAACAGCGCGAGCGGGATCAGCGGTTCCTTCGCCTTGGTCTGCCAGAAGGCGAACACCGCCATCGCGACGATCGCGCCGCCGAGGAACAGCCAGGTGGTGGCCGAGCCCCAGCCCCAGGTCGGGGCCTTGATGATGCCCCAGACCAGCATGAACATCGCACCGGACAGCAGCACGATGCCGGGCAGGTCGAAGGACTTGGCGGAGTTCTCGCTGCGGACGTCGCGCAGGATCCACAGGCCGAGCGCGAGGGCGATCAGGCCGACCGGGATGTTGATGAAGAAGACCGACTCCCAGCTGACGTGCTCGACCAGCAGGCCGCCGACGATCGGGCCGGCCGCGGTCGAGGCGCCGATCACGCCGCCCCAGATGCCGATCGCCATGTTCAGCTTCTCGGCCGGGAAGGCGCCGCGCAGCAGGCCGAGCGCGGCCGGCTGGAGCAGCGCCCCGAACAGGCCCTGGAGCACCCGGAACAGGATGACCATCTGGATCGAGCCGGCGAAGCCGATCGCGGCCGAGGTGGCGGCGAAGCCGGTGGCGCCGACCAGGAAGGTCGACTTGTGGCCGAACCGGTCGCCGATCTTGCCGGCGGTGATCAGGAAGACCGCGAGCGCCAGCAGGTAACCGCTGGTGACCCACTGGATGTCGGCGGGCGAGGCACCGAGGTCGGCCTGGATGGCCGGGTTGGCGATGGCCACCACGGTGCCGTCGAGGGCGACCATCATCACGCCGACGGCCACGGTCAGCAGGGTCAGCCACGGGTGGCCCTGCAGGCCGCGTCGGGTCGACGGGGGTACGTCGCGCCGGGGCGGTACGTCCGCCTTCCCGGTGTTGACGACGGACTGGCTCATGAGAACGCCTTCCGAGGGCTGGGGTTGGGACCGGGCCGGGGACGAGGGCAGGGCTGTGGCGCCCCGGCCCACCCGTCCCCACGAGCTGTCGGGCCTGACGGGCGCCACCCGAGAAGATTATGTCAGCCACTGACATTCGGCAAACCGTGACTTGTGACTCATGCTGACATATGTCAGAGCGCTACAGTGGAGCTGCCGGCCACCCCCGCAGTCGAAAGGCCCCCACCATGGGCTCCCCGCACCCCGCGCCCGCGAACGCACCTGCGAACGCGCCCGTGAACGCGCCCGTGAACGCGCCTGCGACCGTGTCCGCCAGGACACCCTCGGCCGCGGCCGACCCCGGCTGCCGGGTCCTCGGGCTGCGCGAGCGCAAGAAGCAGCGCACCAGGGACGCCCTGGTCGACGCCGCGCACACGCTGTTCCTCAACCGCGGCTACGGCGACACCACCATCGACGAGATCGCCGCCACCGTCGACGTCTCGCAGCGCACCTTCTTCCGCTACTTCGCCAACAAGGAGGAGGTCGCGCTGGCCGTCATGGCCGACGCGGAGGACTTCTTCATCGCCCGCCTGCGCGAGCGCCCCGCCGAGGAGAACCCGCTGCAGGCCATGCGCGCGGCGATCACCGAGGCCTGGCGCACCCTCGGCGACGGCCGCCGCACCGGCGCCGGCAGCGTCACGGCCGCCCTGGAACTGTTCGAGCTGATCGAGACCACCCCCACCCTGCTCGCCGCCCACCTGCGCCGCGCCACCGAACAGGAGGGCGTGGTCGCCCGGGTGCTCGCCGACCGCGAGGGGCTGGACCCGGCCACCGACCTGCGGCCCCGGCTGCTCGCCGCCGTCTTCGGCGCCGTGGTCCGGATCTCGCACCTGTCCTGGAGCACCCACACCGACGGCAACGACACCGGGCCGGACGGCATGATCGAGCTGATCGAACGCCACTTCGACCAGCTCGGCCCGGCGCTGGCCGGCTCCTGGCGGTCCTGAGGCCCCTGGGCCCGGGGCGCGGCGCACCGGCATCGGGCCGGCGGGCGGCCGGGCGGCCGGGTAGTACCCCGGTATGACACCCCGCCCGGCACCCCGGTACGACGACATCCGGCGCCCCGGCCCCTACGCTCGGGCCGGGTGAAGAGTCCCACCCTCCAGGACCGGCTGCAGGAACTCCCCCGCAGCCTGGCCTCCCCTTCCCCCGACCGCCGCCCGCTGCTCGCCGACGCGCCCAACCCGTGGCTGCGGGCCCTGCCGTACGCCGTCGCCGCGATCCTGGTCGTCACCCTGCTGCCGATCGACATCGTCGTCCTGACCGGCTCGTACGGGCTGGACGGCTATCCGGCGGCGGTGCTGTCGCTCGCCCAGACGGTACCGCTGCTGCTGGCCGTCCGGCGGCCGCTGCCGGCCTGGTGGATCATCGCCGCCGCGACCGCCGCCACCGCCGCCGTCACGGTCGGCAGCCCGGCCGGCGCCGGGCCTTGGCCGTGGCCGGCCGCCACCCTGGTCGGCTACCTGTTCCTGCTGGCCGCCCTCGCCCTGCGGGAGAGCGGCCAGGCCCTGCTGGCCGTCTGGCTGGTCACCGCGTTCGGAACGGTCGGGGCCGCGGCGGCGTTCGAGCAGCGGGCCGGCGGCGCGCCCGCGGTGGCCGTGGTGCTCGGCGGCGCGACGCTGCTCCTCGGCTGGAGCCTGCGCGGACGCGGCGAGGCCCGCCGGCGACTCGCCGAACAGGAGCAGATCAGCGAGGCCGAGCGCGGCCTGCGCACCCTGCTGGAGGAACGCACCCGGATCGCCCGCGAGCTGCACGACGTGGTCGCCCACCACATGTCGGTGATCACCGTGCAGGCGGACAGCGCCCCCTACCGGCTCACCGGGCTGCCCCCCGAGGCCGCCGCGGAGTTCGCCACCATCGCCGCCGCCGCCCGCAGCTCGCTCGGCGAGATGCGGCGGCTGCTCGGCGTCCTGCGCAGCGAGCAGCACGGCGACCCCGACCGCACCCCGCAGCCGGGCGTCCGCGACCTCGGCGGGCTGGTCGAGACGGTGGCCCAGGCCGGGGTCTCGGCCGAACTCACCGTCGGCGCCGAGGTCGAGGCGCTGCTGCCGCTGCCCGACGCGGTCGACCTGTCGGTGTACCGGATCGTCCAGGAGGCGCTGGCCAACGTGGTCCGGCACGCGCCCGGCGCCGCGGCCTGGATCTCGCTGGCCGCCGAGGACGGCGCGCTGCGGATCACCGTCGTCAACGCGGCGGCGGACGGGGTCGTGGGCGGGGGCGGGGGCGGGGGCGGTGCTGCCGTGGAGGCGGCCGAGGGCACCGGGCACGGCCTGGTCGGGATGCGCGAACGCGTGCGGCTGCTCGATGGGAGGCTGGACACCGGCGCGCTCCCGGAAGGCGGCTTCCGGGTGGCCGCCGTCCTGCCAGTCACCGCCCCGGGGGAGAGCACTCCATGACCATCCGCGTACTCATCGTCGACGACCAGGCGATGGTCAGGGCCGGCTTCGCCGCGCTGCTGAACGCGCAGAGCGACATCGACGTGGTCGGCGACGCCGCCGACGGCCGGCAGGCCCTGGAGGTCAGCGGCCGGACCCACCCCGACGTGGTGCTGATGGACGTCCGGATGCCCGAGATGGACGGCCTGGAGGCGGCCCGGCGCCTGCTCGACCCGCCGCCCGGGGTGGTGCACCGGCCCAAGGTGCTGATGCTCACCACCTTCGACGTGGACGACTACGTCTACGAGGCACTGCGCGCGGGGGCCAGCGGATTCCTGCTCAAGGACGCCCCGCCCGCCGACCTGATCGCCGCGGTCCGGGTGGTGGCGGCCGGCGAGGCGCTGCTCGCACCGTCCGTCACCCGGCGGCTGATCGAGGACTTCGCGCGGACCCGGCCGGCCCCGCGGCGGGACCCGGCACTGCGGCTCAACGGGCTCACCCCCCGGGAGACCGAGGTGCTGGAGCTCATCGCCCGGGGCCTGTCCAACCAGGAGATCGCGGCCCGTCTGGTGGTCGCCGAACAGACCGTCAAGACGCACATCGGGCGGGTGCTGGGGAAGCTCGGGCTGCGGGACCGGGCGCAGGCGGTGGTGCTGGCGTACGAGTCGGGGCTGGTCACACCGGGGCAGTAGGGGCGGGCGGGGGCACCCCTGGAACCGGCCGGACCGAAGCCGCCCGGAGCCCCCGAGGGCGGGGGTGCCCGTGGGCGCAGGGCGGCCCCCGGGGTGCCCCCTAGTACTGCGGTGGGAGGGGGGAGTTGGCTCCGTGGGCTGACGTTCCGTGAGGTGTCGTCCTCCTAGCTTCCTCTCGTTCACGGACGAGAGGGAGGGCAGCGATGCTGCTGCGATTCAGGCGGACCCTGGTGGCCGCGGTGGTGGCCGCGACGGTGGCGGTGGGGGTGGGGGCGTCGGCCGCGGCCGGCAGCCAGGTGGCGGTGACGGGGCCGCCGCCGGGGAGTGCGGCCTGGCGGGCGGACACCGTGCTGGGGGTCCGGCTGCCGGATCCGGTGGGTGCCGCGCCCGCCGAGGTGGCCGCGTTCTTCGCCGGGCTGACGCCCGCGCAGCGGGACGCGCTGGCCGTCCGGCACCCGCTGGTGACGGGCAACCTCGACGGGGTGCCGGTCGAGGTCCGGTACCGGGCCAACGCGCTGGCGCTGGAGGAGGAGCGGCGCCGCGAGCAGGCCGCCGCCGAGGACGGCACGCTGAGCGCCGCCGGGCGGGCGCAGGCCCTGGCCCGGGCGCAGCGGTACGCCGCACTGGCCGGCCGTCAGATCCTGGCCTTCGACCCGCGCGGCCGCGGTCAGGTGGTCGAGGTGTTCGGCGAGCTGTCGCCGGGGAGCCGGCCGGCGGTGGTGGTTCCGGGTTCGGACGTCGACCTGACGGAGTACGACCGGGACGGCGACCCGTACGCCGGGCCGGCCGGGATGGCCCGGGCGCTGCGGGCGGCGACCGGCGGGCAGGTCCCGGTGATCGCCTGGGCGGGGTACACCACCCCGGTCGGGGTGGGGATGGACGCGGCCACCGCCGATCTCGCGGTGGCGGGCGGCGCCCGGCTGGGGCGGTTCCTCGACGGACTGGCCGCGCGGACCGGCGCGGCGACGGTGTTCTGCCACAGCTACGGCTCGGTGGTGTGCGGCCGGGCGGACCTCGGTCCGCGGCAGGCCGCGGGCCTGGTGGTGTTCGGCTCCCCCGGGATGGAGACGGCCCGGGCGGCCGACCTGCGGGTGCCGGTGTGGGCCGCCGAGCGGAACGACGCGGACTGGATCGGCCGGGTCCCGCACGTGTCGGTGCTGGGCCTGGGCCACGGCGCCGACCCGACCGGCACCGGGTTCGGCGCCCGGGTGGTCTCCTCAGCGGGTTCGCACGGCCACAGCGGCTACTTCGCGCCCGGTACCGCCTCGCTCGCCAACTTCGCGGCCCTCGCGCTCGGCGACACCGCCGGCGTCCGCTGCGCCGACCGGGATCCGGGGTGCCACGATGCGCGCTGACCTGCTGCGCCTCGGCGCTCCCCTGCGCAGGGCCGCGGCCCTGACCGACGCCCGCACCCCCGCGAGCCGGGACCGGGCACTGGACGGGCTGCGGGCGCTCGCCCTGCTGGCCGTACCGACCGGGCACTGGCTGCTCGGCGGCTTCTCCGTGGCGGCCGGGGACGGGGTGCTGCACAACGCCAGCCCGCTGTCCTCGCTGGGCTTCCTGGCGCCGTTCAGCTGGGGGCTGCAGCTGCTCGGGCTGTTCTTCCTGGTGGGCGGGTACTCGGCGGCGAAGTCGCTGGAGCGGGCCCGGGAGCGCGGCAGCGGCCTGGGCGGCTGGCTGCGCGGGCGGGCGGTGCGGCTGCTGCGGCCGGTGCTCGGGGTGGCCGCCGTGTGGGCGGTGCTGATCCCGGTGCTGCGGACGGCGGGTGTGCCCGAGGGGACGGTGCGCGCCGGTTCGGTCCTGGTGGTGCAGCCGCTCTGGTACATCGGGATCTATCTGGTGCTGACCGCGCTGACCCCGTACTGCCTGGCGGCCGGCCGGCGGCTCGGTGCCTGGGCGGCGGCCCCGCTGCTCGCCGTGGTCGCCGTCGTCGACCTGCTGCGGTACGGGCCGTGGGCCCAGGCGGTGCCGTCCTGGCTGGCGTTGGTGAACCTGCTGCCGGGCTGGCTGTTCGGCTACCAGCTCGGGGTGTCGTGGGCCCAGGGGCGGCTGCGCCGGGCGGGCGGGGCGGTGCTGCTGGCGGGCGGGGCGGTGCTGTTCGCGCTGCTGCTGGTGGTGTTCCACTACCCGGCCAGCATGGTCGGTGTGCCGGGGGCGGCGCGGACCAACTCGCATCCGCCGTCGCTGCTGGTGCTGGCCCTGGCGGCGGTGCAGTGCGGCGCGGCGGTGCTGCTGCGCGAGCGGATCGCCCGGCTGCTGCGGCGGCCGGCGCTGTGGCTGCCGGTGGTCGCGGTGAACCTGTCCGCGATGACGATCTTCTGCTGGCACCAGACGGCGATGTTCGCGGTGGCGCTGCCGCTGTCGCGGGCGGGCGCGGTGCCCGGTCTGACCACCGAGCCGTCCTCGCTCGGGTGGGTGCTGGCCCGGCTGGCGTGGCTGCCGGTGTTCGGGCTGGTGCTGGCGGCGCTCGCGGGCCCGGCCCGCCGGTTCGACGGGCCGTGGCCGTCCCGGCTGTGGCGGGCGGCCGTGGGGGCGGGGGCGGCGGCGTTCACGGTGTACGCGCTGGGGGTGGTGTGAGGTGCGCCGGGCTGTCGGTGCCCGGCCGTACGCTGGCGGGATGGTGACGTTCGATCAGTTCGAGGCGCTGGCGCTGGACCTGCCGGAGGCGCACGCGCAGCCCACCTGGGACCAGGTGACGCTGCGGGTCGGCAAGAAGATCTTCGCGATGGGGAGCCCGGACTCCGGCCGGGTCTGCGTCAAGGCCTCCAAGGAGGACCAGGCGGAGCTGCTTGCGGCCGACCCCGACACGTACGCGTTCGCGCCGTACGTGGGGCGGCACGGCTGGGTGCTGGTGCAGCTCGCCCGGGTCGACGCCGGCGAGCTGGGCGAGCTGCTCACCGAGGCCTGGCGCAGCGTCGCACCGAAGCGGCTGCACGCACTGGTCGACGAGCAGCGGGCGAACGAGCGGTGAACCGGTCGGATCCGGTCAGGTAACGCCACTCACACGGGCGAATGTGAGCCAGAACACAGTTTGAAGGCCGCCCTCGGCTGCGCCCTGCCTCTACGCTGGCTGACGTGTAGTTGGCAGTCGTAGCACCATCGGGCCCGGCCCGCTGTGACGCTCACCGGCCCGAGGAGTGAACGCCATGCAGCGCAGGGTCAAGCGCATCCTGATAGGCGCCTTCGCGGGCTGCGTGGTCCTGGTGGACGCCGGCGCCGCCGCCGCCCAGGCCGCCGCCGCCAACGAGCAGGTCGCCATCGCCACCCCGCCGGCCGGCAGCACCGCCTGGGTCTCGGACCACTCGCTCGGCCGCGAGCTGCCCGACCCGGCCACCGCCACCGCCGCCTCGGTCGCCGCCTTCTTCGCCTCGCTGAGCCCCGCCGAGACCGAGCGCCTGGCCGCCGCCTACCCGCTGGTCGTCGGCAACCTGGACGGCGCCCCGCTGCCGCTGCGCTACCACGCCAACCGGCTCGCGATCACGGCCGAGCGGGACCGCGCCCGGGCCCGCGGCGCCGACCACCGGCTGGACCCCGACACCCGGGCACTGGCCGTATCCCGCGCCAACGACTCCGACCACCTGCTCGCCGACGGCCGGCAGATCCTCGCCTTCGACCCGCGCGGCCGCGGCCTGGTCAGCGAGGTCTTCGGCGACCTGGCCACCGCCCAGCGGGTGTCGGTGCTGGTCCCCGGCTCGGACGCCGACCTCGGCCACCACGACCAGTCCTCCGAGCCGCTGCGCTCCCCCGCCGGGATGGCCCGCGCGCTGCTCGCCGAGGAGCAGCACCAGGCCCCCGGCACCCGGACCGCGGTGATCGCCTGGACCGGCTACGTCACCCCGTCCGGCCTCGGCCCGGACGCGGTCACCGCCCGGCTCGCCGACGTCGCCGCGCCCCGCCTGCTGCGCCTGCTGGACGGCCTGCGGGCGACCAGCCACCCGGACGTCCCGCCCGCGCTGTTCTGCCACTCGTACGGCTCGGTGGTCTGCGGCACGGCCGCGCCCGGCATCGACGCCGCCCGCAGGACCGACATGGTGGTCTTCGGCAGCCCGGGCATGGGCGTGGAGTCGGCCGGCGAGCTCGGCCCCGGCGTGGCGGTCTGGGCCACCCGCAACCGCACCGACTGGATCGGCAACGTCCCGTACCTGGAGGTCGGCGGCCTCGGCCACGGCGCCGACCCGACCAGCTCCGGCTTCGGCGCCACCGAGGTCTCCTCGACCGGCGCGGCCGGCCACAACGGCTACTTCGCGCCGGGCACCGCCAGCCTGCACAACTTCGGCGCCATCGCGCTCGGCCGCTACGACACCGTGAGCCACCCGCCGACCGTCGCCTGATCAGCCGGCCGGCCGGTCCCCCGCGTACAGCGCGACCACGTCGGCGGCGGCCCCGGCCAGCTGCGCCCTGGCCTCCGGCGGGTCGATCACCTCGACGTCCGCCCCGAACGCCAGCACCGCCCTGGCCGCCTCCACCGACCGCAGGCCGAGCCGCACCTCGGCCCACCCGGGGTCGTCGCCGAACGGCGGTGAGGCCAGCAGCCCGGCGTGGATCCGGGTGAACATGTCCAGCCGGTGCCGCCGCACCCGGACCAGCACGAGGACGTCGGCCGGCTGCTCCTCGATCCGCTCGCGCAGCACCGCCCAGACCTCCGGCAGGCCGAGCCCCGGCCGCCGCCGGACCGGTTCGTCGAGGACCCGGGCCGCCCGCACCCGGTCGGCCCGGAAGAGTCGCGGGTCACCGTCGAGGTCCGCCACCAGGTACCAGACGCCGGCCTTGCTCACCAGCCCGTACGGGTCGACGGCGTACCCGCTCGGGGCGGCCGCGCCGCTGTGCCGGTAGGACAGCTCCAGCCGCAGATCGGCGAAGACCGCCCGCTGCAGTTCGCCGAGTTCGACCGGCGCGGGGCCGACCCGCAGCCAGCGCTCGGGGTCGACCAGGATCCGTTCGCTGGTCCGCTCGGCCGCCGGGCGGTGCGGTGCGGGCAGCGCCGCCATCACCTTGCGCAGCGCGGTGGAGATCGCCTCGCCGAGGCCCAGCGCGTCGTGGGTCCCGGCCGCGGCCAGCACGAACAGCGCCCGCGCCTCGTCGGCGGTCAGCCCGGTGACGTCGGTGCGGTAGCCGGGGAGCAGGCTGATCCCGCCGGCCCGGCCACGTTCGGCCCAGACCGGCACCCCGGCCGCCGACAGCGCCTCGACGTCCCGGTAGATCGTGCGGACCGACACCTCCAGCCGCTCGGCCAGTTCGGCGGCGGGCACCAGGCTCCGGGTCTGGAGCAGCAGCAGGATCGAGAGCAGTCGGTCGGCCTTCACAAAAACCCACCCTAAAACCTGACACAGGGTGTCAGGTATACCCGGGAGAGTGTCCGTCGTAGCCCGAACCGCACGACGCATCACGAGGAGCACCCCATGACGGACACCGCCTACGACCCCCGCCCCGACTACCTGCGCGCCCTGGACCAGCTCGGCAAGGTGGTCGCCCTGGTGACGCCCGACCTGCTGGACCGGCCCACCCCCTGCGAGGAGTACGACCTGCGGGCGCTGCTGAGCCACACCCTGGGCGGCATCCACCGGATCGCGTACGTCGGCGAGGGCGGCCGCAGCCTGGACGTCGCCGCCGCGGCCGGCGAGATCGAGGACGACGGCTGGGGCCCCGCCCTGGAGCGGGCCAAGGCCCGGGCGCAGGCGGCCTGGGCCGCGGACGGGACCCTGGACCGGCCCGCCGAGGTGCCGTGGGGCCGGATCCCGGGCCGGTTCGCGCTCGCCGGGTACGTGATGGAGGCGGTCACCCACACCTGGGACATCGCCCGGGTCGTCGACGCCTCGACGGTGCTCGACGAGGAGCTGGCGCTCGGCGCGCTCGCCGTCGCCGAGCAGGTCCTGCCGGCCGAACCGCGCGGCGGCGACCTGCCGTTCGGCCCGGTCCGGCCCGCGCCCGAAGGCGCCGACGCCACCACCCGGCTGGCCGCCTGGCTGGGCCGGGCCGTCTGAGCCACCGGTCCGTGGACCGCGGCCGCACCGGCCGCGGCCCACGAGCGGCGGCTCGCGGGCGGCGGCTCGCGGGCGGCTGCGAGCGCCCGGTCACTCGTCCCCGGTCACTCGCGGCCGGTCACTCCCGGCCGGCCGAGGTGAACGTCATGTCGGCGTAGCGGTCCCCGGTCACCTGCCCGGCGACCGGCTCCAGCGCCGCCAGCTCCGCGGCCGTCAGCCGCAGCGTGGCGGCCGCGGTGTTCTCGGCCAGCCGGGTGCGCTTGCGGGTGCCGGGGATCGGGACCACGGTCAGCCCGTGCACCTCGGCCCGCTGGTGCACCCAGGCCAGCGCGACCTGTGCGGCGGTGACGCCGCGCTCGGCGGCGACCTTCTGGATCGGCGCCACCAGCGCGGCGTTGCGGGCCGCGTTCTCCCCGCTGAACTGCGGGTGGCTGCGCCGGTAGTCGTCCGCGGCGAGCTGCTCGGCGGCGGTGAACGCGCCGGTCAGGAAGCCCCGCCCGAGCGGCGAGTACGGCACGAACGCGACCCCCAGCTCGGCCGCGGCGGGCACCGCGGTCCGCTCGACGTCCCGGGAGAACACCGACCACTCGGACTGCAGCGCGGCGATCGGGTGGACCGCGTGCGCCGCGCGCAGCTCGTCCCCGGTCACCTCGGACAGCCCGAGGTGGCGGACCTTGCCCGCCTGCACCAGCTCCGCCATCGCGCCGACCGACTCGGCCAGCGGCACCCGCGGGTCGCGGCGGTGCATGTAGTAGAGGTCGATCACCTCGACGCCCAGCCGCCGCAGCGAGGCGTCGACGGCGGCCCGGACGTACGCCGGGTCGTTGCGCACCCCGCGGTAGGAGGGGTCGTCGGCGCGGCGCTCGATCGCGAACTTGGTGGCCAGCACCACCCGGTCCCGGTTGGCCCGCACGAACGGGCCGATCAGCTCCTCGTTGTGGCCGGACCCGTAGACGTCGGCGGTGTCGAAGAGGGTGACGCCGGCCGCGAGCGCGGCGTCCAGGGTGGCGAGTGCCTCGGCGGTGTCGGTCGGACCGTAGAACTCGCTCATGCCCATGCAGCCCAGGCCCTGGCTGCCGACGACCGGGCCGCCGGTGCCGAGCGCGGTGGTGGGGAGGGTCATGCGCTCTCCTTCTGCTCCCCGGCGTCGGGGAGACGTGAGTACAGGTCGATCTTGTAGTCGAGGACGGCGAGGGTCGCGTGCAGGTCGGCGAGCTTGCGCCGGACCTCTTCGCGGTGCGCGAGCAGCAGGTCCCGCCGCCGGTCGTAGGTGTCGGCGCCGAGGCGGACCAGTTCCACGTAGCGGAGCATGTCGGCGACCGGCATGCCGGTCAGCCGCAGCCTGCCCAGGAAGGCCAGCCGGGTCAGGTCGGCGTCGCTGTAGCGGCGCTGCCCCGAGTAGGAGCGGTCGACGGGGTCGAGCAGACCGATCCGCTCGTACCAGCGCAGCGTGTGCGCGGTCAGGCCGCTGGCGGCGGCGACCTCGCCGATGGCGTGCCGCGGGGTCCGGTCCGCGGGCAGGTCCGCCTGCCGGTGGTAGGCCTCCTCGCAACTGAGCAGGTCGGCCTCGATCGGTGCGAGCGTTGCCATGGTGTGACCCCCGGTGATCGGCGACGACTACGAAACTAGCGAGTTGGAGTGCACTCCAAGCAAGCCTCGCACGCGTGGCGGCCGCCCCGATCGCTAGAGTTCCGGCCATGCAGAGCTTGCGGATGATCGAGGACTGGCCGGTGCCGAACGCTGCGGCGGCGGTGGTACGGAGCGCCGACGGCGCGGTGCTGGGCGGGCACGGCCCGCAGCAGCAGCTGTTCCCGCTGGCGTCGGTGACCAAGCTGCTCACCTCGTACGCCGTGCTGGTCGCGGTCGAGGAGGGGGTCTTCGAGCTGGACGACCCGGCCGGCCCGGAGGGTTCGACCGTCCGGCACCTGCTGGCCCACACCTCTGGGCTGGCCTTCGACGAGCACCGGGTGATGGCCGCGCCCGGGAACCGGCGGCTGTACTCCAACGCGGGTTTCGACGTGCTGGCGCAGACCCTTCAGCAGGCCGCCGGGATCGAGTTCGGGAAGTACGTCGCCGAGGCCGTGTTCGAGCCGCTGGGGATGCACTCCTCCCTGATCAACACCGCGCACCGCTCGCCGGCCGGCGCGGGCGGCCTGTCCACGGTGGCCGATCTGGCGCTGTTCGCCGCCGAGTTGCAGGCCCCCCGGCTGCTCGACCCGGGCACCGTGCACACCGCCACCCGCGAGGTCGCGTTCCCCGGCACCAGCGGGGTGCTCCCCGGCTTCGGCCACCGCCGGCCCAACGACTGGGGTCTGGGCTTCGAGATCCGCGGCGACAAGGCCCCGCACTGGACCGGCACCGCCAGCTCGGCCGGGACCTTCGGCCACTTCGGCCAGTCCGGCACCTTCCTGTGGGTCGACCCGGCCGCCGGGGCGGCCTGCGTCGCCCTCACCGACCGCGACTTCGGGCCGTGGGCCGCCGAGGTGTGGCCGCGGTTCACCGACGCCGTGCTGGCCGAGCTGAACGGCTGAGCCCCGGCCGCGCCGGCCGCGCTCACCCCAGCACGAGCCCGGAGTGCATCTCCAGCAGCAGCAGTTGGGCACCGTCCGGACCGGCCACCGGGTCGGCGAAGGCCGGTCCGGTGATCCGGACGCTGTCGCCGGGCTCCAGCGAGCGGCCGCCGCCCTGCGGGCCCGGCACCGTGCGGTAGCCGACCGAACCCACCGTCAGGTGCGCGTACCGGTACGGCGCCTGCGGCAGATCGGGAAGCGGCTGCCACGGGCCGGCCGTGACCAGGTGCAGCGCGGCGTCGCTGCGGCGCAGCCGCAGGGCCGCGGTCCCGGCGTCCCGGGCCAGGCCCGAGGCGAGCAGGGTCAGTCCGCCGGGGTCCGGGTCGACCCGGCGCAGCCCGTACGCCGGGTCGGCGGCGAACTCGTCCGGCTGGAGCCAGAGCTGGACGAAGCGGACCGGCGTGTCGGCGCCGCCGACGTTGCGCTCGGTGTGCCGGACGCCGCGCCCGGCGCTGAGGTGCTGGAGCATGCCGGGGCGGACCACGCCGGCGTGGCCGTCGCCGTCCCGGTGGGCGAGCGCACCGGAGACCACCCAGGTCAGCAGCTCGGTGTCGCGGTGCAGGTGCTCCTCGTACCCGGCGCCGGGGGCGAGGGTCTCCTCGTTGCAGGCGAGCAGCGCGCCGAAGTGGGTGTTCTTCGGGTCGTAGTGCCCGGAGAAGGAGAAGGCGTGCCGGGTCTCGATGCCCGCCGCCGGGGTGGAGAGGTAGCGCTCGGGGGCCCGGCGCAGGTCGGCGCGGGGGCGCTCTCGGGTGTCGGTCACGGTGCCTACCGTAACGGGTGTGACCTGGCCCACCCGGTGGTTCCGGTGGGGGTGTGCACCAGCATGTCCCCGGGTGAGGCAGTCTTGTTCCTGTGCCAGCCGCTTCAGCGAGTCCCGACAAGAAGTCCGCCGCCAAGAAGGCGGCGCCCGCCCGTCCAGCCGCGGCCAAGCCGCCCGCCACCGGCCGGACCGGCCGGCTGACGGCGCAGGAGCGCAAGCTCGCCGCCGAGCGCGCCGAGCTGCGGGTGGCGACCCTCAAGCGGTTGGAGAAGTCCGCCGGGAAGCTCGCCACCGCCGCCATCGCGCGGATGGACGACCAGCTGGCCTGGTACCGGCGGATGCCGCCGGAGCACCGGTCCTGGATCGGCCTGGTGGCCCAGGCCGGCATCGCGGCCTTCACCGAGTGGTACCGGCACCCGGAGGCCCCGCAGGCGATCTCCACGGACGTCTTCGGCACCGCGCCGCGCGAGCTGACCCGGGCCATCACCCTGCGCCAGACGGTCGAGCTGATCCGCACCACGATCGAGGTGATGGAGGAGGCCATCGAGGAGGTGGCCGCCCCGGGCGACGAGGCCGGGATGCGCGAGTCGGTGCTGGTGTACGCCCGCGAGATCGCCTTCGCCACCGCCCAGGTGTACGCCCAGGCCGCCGAGGCGCGCGGTGCCTGGGACGCCCGGCTGGAGGCACTGGTGGTCAACTCGCTGCTGTCCGGCGACGCCGACGAGGGCGTGCTGTCGCGGGCGGCGGCGCTCGGCTGGGGCCAGCCCAAGCAGGTCAGGGTGGTGATGGGCAGCGCACCGGACGGGGACAGCGAACTGGTGGTGGAGGCGATCCGGCGGGCCGCCCGGTACGCCAAGCTGCACGTGCTGACCGGGGTGCTCGGCCGGCGGCTGGTGGTGGTGGTCGGCGGTGACAAGGAGCCGGTGCACGCGGCCCGGGCGCTGATCGGCCAGTTCGCCCCCGGCCCGGTCGTGGTCGGCCCGACCGTGGGCGACCTGCTGTCGGCGACCCGCTCGGCGCACGCGGCCGCCGCCGGTCTGCGGGCCTGCGCGGCCTGGCCGGACGCGCCGCGCCCGGTGCTGGCCGACGACCTGCTGCCGGAACGGGCGTTGGCGGGCGACGAGGTGGCCCGGCAGCAGTTGGTGGAGGAGATCTACACACCGCTGGAGGAGGCCGGGTCGGCACTGCTGGAGACGCTGAGTGTCTACCTGGAGCAGGCGTCCTCACTCGAAGGGGCCGCCCGGATGCTCTTCGTTCACCCAAATACCGTGCGCTACCGGCTGCGTCGTGTGACGGACGTCACCGGCTATGCTCCGTCCGACGTACGTTCGGCCTTCACCCTGCGCATCGCCCTTGCGCTCGGACGCCTGGGCTCGGTGGCCGAGCAGGGCTGAGGCACTGTGGAGACTCCACAAGCCGACGTGCTTTTCTTCGTTACCGTCGCCTACCCGCCCCCGGGCGTCCGGCGAGAGAGGGTTGAACCGTGCTCGTAATCGTCGCCCCTGGACAGGGTGCCCAGACTCCCGGCTTCCTCAACCCCTGGCTTGAACTGGACGGCGCCGCCGACCGGCTGCGGCAGTGGTCGACCGTGGCCGGCCTCGACCTGGTCCGCTACGGCACCGAGGCCTCCGAAGAGGAGATCAAGGACACCGCCGTCGCCCAGCCGCTGCTGGTCGCGGCCGGGCTGCTGACCGCCGGCGAGCTGTTCCCGGCCGGCCCGGTGCCGCGCGAGCTGGTCGGCGCGGTGGCCGGCCACAGCGTCGGCGAGATCACCGCGGCCGCGCTGGCCGGGGTGCTGAGCGCCGAGGACGCGCTGGTCTTCGTCCGTGAGCGCAGCCTGGGGATGGCCGACGCCGCCGCGCGGACCGCGACCGGGATGACCGCCGTGCTCGGCGGGGACCCCGAGGCGGTGGCCGCGAAGTTCGCCGAGTACGGCGTGACCGCGGCCAACAACAACGGCGGCGGCCAGCTGGTGGCCGCCGGCACGCTGGACCAGCTGGCGGCGCTGAAGGCCGACCCGCCGGCCGGCGCCCGGCTGATCCCGCTGAAGGTCGCGGGCGCCTTCCACACCGAGCACATGGCCCCCGGGGTGGAGCGCCTGGAGAAGCTGGCGCCGACCCTGAGCACCGCGGACCCGCTGGTCACCTACGTCTCCAACCGGGACGGTGAGGCCGTCGCCACCGGTGCCGAGGTGCTCTCCCGCCTGGTCGCGCAGGTCTCCAACCCGGTCCGCTGGGACCTGTGCATGGAGACCATCCAGCAGCTGGGTGCGACCGCCGTGATCGAGCTGTCGCCGGCCGGCACCCTCACCAACCTGGTCAAGCGCAACGTCAAGGGTGTCGCGACGCTGGCCCTGAAGAGCCCCGCCGACCTCGACAAGGCCCGTGAGCTCGTCGCGGTCCACGGCGGTCAGGAGAACGACGCATGACCAACCCGCAGATCAGGCCCGCCACCGGCGCCCAGTTCTCCCGGATCCACGGTGTGGGCGGCTACCGCCCGGTCCGGGTGATCCCCAACGCCGAGGTGCTCAACTGGATCGAGTCCTCGGACGAGTGGATCCGCTCGCGCAGCGGCATCGCCGAGCGCCGCTGGGCCGGTCCCGAGGAGACCGTCGCCGAGATGTCGGTGCAGGCGGCCGGCAAGGCGATCGCCCAGGCCGGGATCGCCCCCGAGCAGATCGGCGGCGTCATCGTGGCGACCGTCTCGCACCTGAAGCAGACCCCCGCCATCGCCACCGAGATCGCCGAGCGGCTCGGCTGCGGCACCGCACCGGCGTTCGACATCTCGGCCGCCTGCGCCGGCTTCGGCTACGGCCTGGGCCTGGCCGACGGCATGGTGCGCGGCGGCAGCGCCGAGTACGTGCTGGTGATCGGCGTCGAGCGGCTCAGCGACCTGACCGACACCTCGGACCGCTCCACCGCCTTCATCTTCGGTGACGGCGCGGGCGCGGCCATCGTCGGCCCGTCCGAGGTCCCCGGCATCGGCAAGGTGATCTGGGGTTCGGACGGTTCGCAGCGCGACGTCATCTCGCAGACCCAGGCCTGGGACACCGCGTTCGCCAAGGAGGACGCCGTCAACGGCGCCGGCGACGAGGTCAAGTGGCCGGCCCTGCGAATGGAGGGTCAGACCGTGTTCCGCTGGGCGGTCTGGGAGATGGCGAAGGTCGCGCAGCAGGCGCTGGACGCCGCCGGGATCACCGCCGACCAGCTCGGCGCGTTCATCCCGCACCAGGCCAACATGCGGATCACCGACACGATGATCAAGGCACTCAAGCTTCCCGAGTCGGTGCCGGTGGCCCGCGACATCGTCGAGACCGGCAACACCTCCGCCGCCTCCATCCCGCTGGCGATGGAGCGCATGCTGGAGAGCGGTGCGGCGAAGAGCGGCGACCTGGCACTGATCATCGGGTTCGGGGCGGGTCTGGTCTACGCGGCCGCAGTCGTTACTCTCCCCTAGGCATCCAAGCCACCGAGGGCATCCCCGCCGTCGAGGAAAACCTGCGACGGTCCGCCGGACCGTTCGCTTTCAACACCGAAGAGGAGCAGCCACTATGGCTACCAAGGACGAGGTTCTGGCCGGTCTCGCCGAGATCGTCAACGAGATCGCCGGCATCCCGGCCGAGGACGTCGAGCTCGACAAGTCCTTCACCGACGACCTGGACGTCGACTCGCTGTCCATGGTCGAGGTCGTCGTGGCTGCCGAGGAGCGCTTCGGCGCGAAGATCCCGGACGACGAGGTCAAGAACCTCAAGACCGTCGGCGACGCGGTGGACTTCATCATCGCCAACAGCTGATCACCGGCTGAACGGCCGGGGTGCCCAACCGCACCCCGGCCACCCCTCCCCTCCCGCTCGGCCCGCCCCTCCCCTGAACAACGTGAGAGAAGAAGAAACCAGTGACCGCTGAAAACCGCACCGTGGTCGTCACGGGTATCGGCGCCTTCACGCCGCTGGGCGGCGACGCCGCCTCGTTCTGGGAGGGCCTGCTCGCCGGCCGTTCCGGGGTCGCCGCACTGACCGAGGAGTGGGCCGCCGACCTGCCGGTCCGGATCGCCGCGCGCACCGCCGTGGAGCCGGGCGAGATCCTGCCCCGCCCGCTGGCCCGCAAGCTGGACCGCTCGGCGCAGTTCGCGCTGATCGCCGCCCGCGAGGCCTGGGCCGACGCCGGGTACGAGACCCCGGCCACCGATCTGTCCTCCAAGCTCGCCCCCGAGCGCCTGGGCGCCGTGATCGCCTCCGGCATCGGCGGCGTCACCACCCTGCTCGACCAGTACGACGTGCTCAAGCAGCAGGGCGTACGCAAGGTCTCCCCGCACACCGTGCCGATGCTGATGCCCAACTCCCCGGCCGCCAACGTCGGTCTGGAGGTCGGCGCCCGGGCCGGCGTGCACACCCCCGTCTCCGCCTGCGCCTCCGGCGCCGAGGCGATCGGCTACGCGATCGAGATGATCCGCAGCGGCCGCGCCGACGTCGTGGTGGCCGGCGGCACCGAGGCCGCGATCCACCCGCTGCCGATCGTCGCCTTCTCCAACATGATGGCGATGTCCAAGAACAACGACGACCCCGAGCACGCCTCCCGCCCGTACGACAAGGGCCGGGACGGCTTCGTGCTCGGCGAGGGCGCCGGCGTGGTCGTGCTGGAGTCGGCGGAGCACGCCGCCGCCCGCGGCGCCCGGATCTACTGCGAGGCCGTCGGCCAGGGCCTGTCCTCGGACGCCCACCACATCGCCCAGCCGGAGCCGACCGGCGCCGGTGTGGCCCGTGCCATCGCCGACCTGTTCGAGCGCAACGACCTGGACAAGGCCGAGGTGGTGCACGTCAACGCGCACGCCACCTCCACCCCGCAGGGTGACACCGCCGAGGTGAAGGCGCTGCGCAAGGAGCTCGGCGAGCACCTGGACCACGTCGCGATCTCGGCGACCAAGTCCATGACCGGCCACCTGCTCGGCGGCGCCGGCGGCATCGAGACCGTCGCGACCGTGCTGGCCCTGCACCACCGCCTGGCACCGCCGACCATCAACGTCGACCAGATCGACGACGACATCGACGCGGACATCGTCACCGGTGAGCCCCGCAAGCTGCCCGAGGGCCGGATCGCGGCGCTCAACAACTCGTTCGGCTTCGGCGGCCACAACGTGGTGCTGGCCTTCCGCTCGGCCTGACGGCCCGACGGACCCTGAACGCACCGGGGCCCCCGCCCGCGATCACCTCGCGGACGGGGGCCCCGGTGCGTGGTCCCGGGCCCGGGTCAGACCACCTGGTGCAGCCAGCGCACCGGGGCGCCCTCGCCGGCGTAGCGGAACGGCTCCAACTCGTCGTCCCAGGGCTTGCCGAGCAGCCGGGCGAGGTCGGCCTCCAGGTCGCCTCCCTCGTTGCGGGAGCGCAGCAGGACGGCGCGCAGCCGGTCCTCGGGGATCAGGATGTCGCCGTGCAGGCCGGTGACGGCGTGGAAGATGCCCAGGCTGGGCGTGCTGCTGTAGCGCTCGCCCTCGGCGGTGGCGCAGGGCTCGCTGGTGACCTCGTAGCGCAGCAGCTGCCAGCCGCGCAGGGCGGAGGCCAGCCGGGAGGCCGTCCCGGGCTCGCCCTGCCAGGACAGTTCGGCCCGCCACTGACCGGGCGCGGCGGGTTGCCGGATCCAGTCGAGGCTGACGCGTACACCGAGCACGCCCGCGACCGCCCACTCGACATGCGGGCACAGCGCGCGGGGCGCGGAGTGGACGTACAGGACTCCACGTGTCGACACCGGGACCTCCAGGCTGTGGACGAGGGTCGCCTTCCCCAGCTGCCTCGTGCCCATCGCCGGTAGGTACCGTCTACCCCCGTGACGCTCAACTTATTCGACATTAGGTCATCAAATTGAGCAAAACGGACAAGCTTTCACCCAATGTTAGTCGGATCCCCGGGGAGGTCCACCCCCGCTCGGGATCTCTCCCCCGAACGGACCTATCGGCCGGCCGGGGCGGTCGCGGCCACGCTATCGGCCGACGGCGCGGGCCGGGTGACGGTCCGTCGGAAAGCCGGGTGGCGCCCGCGCCGAGCGCCCGTACCCGAACCGCCCCGCACACCGGGCGGTGTGCGGGGCGGCGGGGGGTGGACGGTCAGAGCTTGACGACCATCTTGCCGGTGTTGGCACCGCGCAGCAGGCCGATGAAGGCGTCGGCGGCGTTCTCCACGCCCTCCACCACGGTCTCGTCGTAGCGCAGTTCGCCGCTCTTCAGCCAGCCCGCCATGTCGGCGACGAACTGCGGCTGGAGCGCGGCGTGGTCGCCGACCAGCATGCCCTGCAGCCGCAGGCGCTTGCCGATGGCCAGCGCCAGGTTGCGCGGTCCGACCGGCGCGCCGGTGTCGTTGTACTGGGCGATGGCGCCGCAGAGGGTGGCCCGGCCGTGGACGTTGAGCGCGCCGATCGCGGCCTCCAGGTGGTCGCCGCCGACGTTGTCGAAGTACACGTCGATGCCGTCCGGGGCGGCCTCGGCGAGCTGGGCGGCCACCGGTCCCGCCTTGTAGTCGAAGGCGGCGTCGAAGCCGTAGCCGTCGACCAGGGTGGCCACCTTCTCGGCGGAGCCCGCCGAGCCGATGACCCGTGCGGCGCCCTTGAGCCGGGCGATCTGGCCGACCAGCGAACCGACGGCGCCGGCCGCGCCGGAGACGAAGACGGTGTCGCCCTCCCGGAAGGAGGCCACCTCGAGCAGACCGGCGTAAGCGGTCAGGCCCGGCATTCCCAGGACCCCGAGGTAGTAGGAGAGCGGTGCGAGCTCCGGGTCGACCTTGACCGCGCGCGCCGCGTCCAGGGTCGCGTACTCGCGCCAGCCCAGGCCGTGCAGGACGGCGTCGCCGACCTGGAAGCCCTCGGCCTGGGAGGCGACCACGTACCCGACCGCGCCGCCGTCCATCGTCTCGCCGATCCCGAACGGCGGAACGTAGGACTTCACGTCGTTCATCCGGCCGCGCATGTAGGGGTCCACCGACAGGAACGCGTTGCGGACCAGGATCTGCCCCGGGCCGGGCTGCCGGACCGGTGCCTCGACCAGGGCGAAGTCCGCCGGGGTCGGCCAGCCCTGCGGACGGGCGGCCAGCTGCCACTCGCGGCCGGTGGTGGGCGTCGCCTGCTCTGCCATGTCCTGCTCCTTGCACGTTCGATGATCCGTAGGCCCACCTGAAAGGTTGACCAGCTAAAGCAATCGTGCGGATAAAAGGTTCAGGTTGTCAAATGTTCAGCTAGACTGATGTCCATGGAGAAGCAGCAGCCGCCCGCCGACGCGATCACCCGCGAGGTCGTCGACCTCATGGCGAGCCTGGTCGCGCTCTTCCACCGCGAGTACGAGGAGGCGGCCGCCGCCCGCTCGCTGACCGGCGCCCAGGCCAAGGTGCTCGGCCTGCTGCGGCGCGGCCCGATGCCGATGCGGCACATCGCCCAGACCCTGGCCTGCGAACCTTCCAACATCACCGGCATCGTGGACCGCCTGGAGTCCCGCGGCTTCGTCACCCGCGAGGCCGACCCGCTGGACCGCCGGGTCAAGCTGGTGGCCGCCACCGAGGCCGGCGGCCTGGCCACCGACGAGCTGCGCGAGTCGCTGAACTTCGCCCGCGAGCCGCTGGCCGCGCTCGACGACGACGAGCGCCGGCACCTGCGCGACCTGCTGCGCAGGATGCTGGAGGGGGCCGATTCGGCCGAGGCGGCCACCGGCTGACCTGCCCCGGTGCGGGCCGGCACGAAGTTCGGCCCTGCGAGGTGTAACCGGACACGCCGCTGGTCCGTCTATTGATCTGGACCGTACGTGTACCCGTGGCGCCCGCCACACCTGGCAGAGAGCGCTGAGCGATGACCGACCGCACCTCCCGGCCCGCCAAGACCCGCCGGGGCCGGATCGCCCGTGGACTCGGCGCCACCGCCGCCGTCCTGGTGGTCGCCACCGCCGGCGTCGGGGCCTGGTTCTACCAGCGCCTCGACCACAACATCAGCACCTTCTCGGCGGACGGCGTCGCCACCAGCCGGCCGCCGGCCGGCCCGACCGCGAGCGGGGGCGGACGCCCGGTCAACATCCTGCTGCTCGGCTCCGACACCCGCCAGGACGGCAACGGCGACCTCGGCGGCGGCGAGGAGGGCGTCGGCCACTCCGACACCGCGATCCTGCTGCACGTGTACGCGGACCACAAGCACGCCGTCGGCGTCTCGATACCCCGCGACACCCTGGTCACCGTCCCCGCCTGCCGGCTGCCGAGCGGCAGCTGGTCGCAGGCGCGGACCAACCAGATGTTCAACTCGGCCTTCACGGTCGGCGAGTACCCGCAGGGCAACCCGGCCTGCACCCAGAACACCGTCGAGGCGCTGACCGGCCTGCGGGTCGACCACACCATCGTGGTCGACTTCAAGGGCTTCGCGGCGATGACCGAGGCGGTGCACGGAGTCGACGTCTGCGTGCCCAACGACGTCAACTCCTACGGCATACACCTGGCCAAGGGCCGGCAGACCGTCTCCGGGCAGCAGGCGCTCGACTACGTCCGCGCGCGGCACGGCTTCGGCGACGGCTCGGACATCGGCCGGGTGAAGCGGCAGCAGGCCTTCATGTCCTCGCTGATCAAGAAGATCCGCAGCCAGGGCTTCAACCCGACCACCCTGCTCCCGCTCGCCGACGCGGCGACCAAGTCGCTCACCGTCGACCCGGAGCTCGGCTCGGCCGTCAAGCTCGCCGACTTCGCCCAGTCGCTGCAGGGCATCGACCTCGCCGACATCTCCTTCGTCACCGTCCCCTGGCGCTACCAGGGCGAGCGGGTCGCCCTGGTCCACCCCGACGTGGACGCCCTGTGGGCGCTGCTGCGCCAGGACCGCACCCTGACCGGCCAGTCGGCCGCCGACCCGTCGGCCACCGCCTCGCCGTCGGCCCCGCAGTTGCCGTCCCCGACGGCCACCGCGCCGGCCGCGGGGGACGTCCCGCTCACGGTGCACAACGCCTCCCGGGCCGGCGGGCTCGGCGGCCAGGCCGCGGCGGACCTGAGAACCAAGGGCTACCTCCAGGTCACCGTCGGCCCGGACACGGCCTTCCGTCGCACCACCCTGATCGGGTACGCCCAGGGCCAGCAGGCCGCCGCCGACCGGCTCGCACAGCTGTTCCCCGGCGCCGAGGTGCAGCCCGACCCGGCCGCCGACGGCCTGACCGTGACCCTCGGCCGGGACTACGCCGCCACCCGTACCACCGGGCCCGACGCCGACGGCACGGCGGCCGGCACACCGACCGCGCTGCCCACCGGCATCCCGACCGGGATCACCGAGAACACCCGCCCGGCCGACAGCGACCTCTGCGCCGACCTCAGCTTCGGCTGAGGTCGGTCAGGGGATCGGGGAGCCCCGTGACGACCACGGTGACCCGGGTGCCGGCGGCCAACTCCCGGGCCGCCGCCAGGTCGTGGACGGCCTTCAGCGCCTTCGCCACGTACCGCCGCTCGACCGGCACCCCGTGCCGGCGCCCGAACCCGGCGGCGAAGGCCTCCAGCTCGGCGGGCACCCGGCCGTAGCCGCCGCCGTGGTGCCCGTGGTGGATCCGCCAGTTGCCGAACTCCCGCCCGTACGCGGCCCGGTGCAGCCGCGTCACCTCCCCCTCCAGGTAGCCCTCGCCGCGCAGCACCGCCACCCCGAGCGCCCGCGCCCCCGGCGGCAGCCCGGCCGCGATGCCGGCCAGCGTCCCGCCGGTGCCGACCGGGCAGCACACCAGGTCCCGCTCCCCCAGGCCGGGTATCTGCCCGGCGAGTTCCCCGGCGACCACGGCGGCGCCGCGCACCGCGAGCGCGTTCGACCCGCCCTCGGGCAGCACCAGGTACCCCTCCCTGGGCTCGCCTCCCCGCACCACCAGCTCCCGGTACACCGAGCGCGGGACGAACTCCAGCACCATCCCCGCCGCCTCCGCCGCCCGCAGCGACCAGTTGCGCGGCGCCGCCGCCAGCTCCTCGCCACGGATCACCCCGACGCTCGCCAGCCCCAGCCCCCGCGCGGCCGCCGCCACCGCCCGCACGTGCGTGGAGTACGCCCCGCCGTACGTCAGCAGCCCCCGGTCGCCGGCCAGCAGCGCGGGCCGCAGATTGGGCGCCAGCTTGCGCCACTTGTTGCCGGGCACCGTCGGGTGCGCCAGATCGTCCCGCTTCAGCAGGAGCTCCACCCCGGCGGCGGCGAACAGCGGGTCGGCGACCGGGGTCAGCGGGGTGGGCAACGCCGCGGGAGTGAGCACCGGGTCAGCATACGAAGCCCTCGACGGGGCCTTCGCGGGCGGAGCGCCCCACCGGGCCGAGGACCCCGGTGTGTCGGTGCCGGTCCGGCACCGGCGCCTGCCCTAGAGTTCTCGCAGGCACAGACCGGTGCGTCGAGTGGGGCGGGTGGGACTCGAACCCACGACCAAGGGATTATGAGTCCCCTGCTCTAACCGGCTGAGCTACCGCCCCCGATTCGACCAGCTGGCGCACCGGCAGGCCGGCCGTTCCAGCAGCAGACGGCCCCTCAGGGCCGTCCCCGGCAGCATAGCCGGTCGATCACCTGCGGTGCGCGCCGGGGGCGCAACCGGGTACGCCCCCCTGAGCCCGTTCCACCACCCACCTGGCGGACCCGCGGGCCGGGCTGGTAGATCTTGGATCCGGGCCCCTCGCGGAGCGGGCCGCGCGGGACGTACCAACGGGGAGCGGGAGCACGGGGAGCAGGATGGACCGGACTGGACGGGTACGGCGGGCCCTGCGGCCGGCCGTACTGCTGCTGGCCCTGGCCGCGACCGCGTGCGGCCTGCTCGACGACGGCGGCTCGCAGCGCTGGGGCTCCCGGCTGACCGCCCGTCCGGCGCCCGCCGACGCCGCCGACGACCGGATCGGCGCGCTCTTCCTGGCCGAGCTGAACGGCCCGCGGATGTGCACCGCCAGCGTGGTCGCCAGCCCGCACCGCAATCTGCTGGTCACCGCCGCGCACTGCGTCCACAGCACCGAGCGCGGCCGCTTCGACGACCTGGTCTTCGCCCCCGGCTTCCGCGACGGCATCGCCCCGTACGGGGTGTGGCCAGTGGCCTCCGTCACGGTCGACCAGCACTGGACCGACAGCGAGGACCCCGACTACGACGTGGCCTTCCTCACCGTGCAGTCCGTCCAGGGGCAGGAGATCCAGGACCTGCTCGGCGCCAACCGGCTGGTCACCGGCCTCGGCTTCGACCTGCCGGTCTCGGTCACCGGCTACCCGAACGAGCGCGGCGCCCCGGTCACCTGCTCCAACCGGACCACCTCGCAGAGCCCGACCCAGAGCCGGTTCGAGTGCTCCGGCTACACCGTCGGCACCAGCGGCAGCCCCTGGCTCACCGGGAACGGGCAGCTGGTCGGCGTGATCGGCGGCTACCAGGAGGGCGGGGACACCGACGCGGTGTCCTACAGCGTCGCCTTCGACCAGCGGGTCGACGACCTCTACCGGCGGGCCACCGCCTGACCGCGGGCGCCGGGCGCGCGAACCGGGCGGGGGAACACGAAAGCCCCCCGGTCTGCCGAGGGGCCGTCGCTCTGTACCGATCGTCTCCGGAGAGGCGAAGCTCCCCCAATTGGACTCGAACCAATAACCTGCCGATTAACAGTCGGCTGCTCTGCCAATTGAGCTATGGGGGACTGCACAGCGGGACGATCCGGAGGGACCGTCCTGGCTCCCCCAATTGGACTCGAACCAATAACCTGCCGATTAACAGTCGGCTGCTCTGCCAATTGAGCTATGGGGGATCGATCTTCTGCCGTCCTCCCGGATCCCTCCGGGTCTTCGGCGCTCGCTGCGGGACATACATTAGCGCACTCAGGGGGGTGTTCCGCCAATCGCTTCCGCCCGCCCCCGCCGGGACCGGGCGGGCCCCGGCCCCGGCGGCCCGGTCGGCGCGCCCCGCGTCAGGCCTGTGGAGCATGTCGCTGCTCTACGGCTTCGGTGGGATCCCGAAGACCGGCCGGCGCGATCTCCCGGTGCGGCTGGC
>NZ_JBEZIR010000126.1:0-26674 GCF_040651175.1 Kitasatospora sp. NPDC048540 | reverse complement strand
GTGTGGTGCTGACGACCCCGGCCGCCCCGACCCCCCCCCCGCCGCCGCGGCCGCGACGGCCGCGGCGGGCCGGCGCCGGTCCGGAGGTTCCCGGGGACGTCAGCGCAGGTAGTCGACCAGCCCGGCCGGCCTCAGCCCGGCCGCGTCGGCCGCGTCCAGTGCCCGTTGCAGGTCGGCGGCGAGCGTGTCGGTGAAGTGCAGCAGCACCACGTCGCCGGGCCGGAGCGGGCCGCCGTGGTAGACGGTGGACTGCCCCCAGCTGAAGTCGGCCGTCGCGGTCAGCACGTACCGGATCCCGCAGTTGGCGGCGGCCTGCAGGGTGTCGGCGTTCCAGGTCAGGTACGGCGGCCGGAAGATGGTCGGGGTGGAGCCGAACCGCCGCACCTGGGCGTCCCGGGCGGAGCAGATCTCGGCCTGCTGCTCGGCGGCGCCGAGGGTGGTCAGGTCGCGGTGCGAGACGCTGTGGTCCTGGATCGAGGACCCGGCCGCCGAGGTGACCTCCCGGAAGTAGTCGGGCTGGTTGCCGGCCGCCATCGGGAGCGGGAAGGCGGTCACCGGCAGGGCGCGGTCGGCGATCAGCCGGGCAGCCTCCGCGGTGGGCTGCCAGCCGTCGTCGACGGTGAAGAAGACCACCCGGTCGGTGGTGGGCGCGTTCCAGGTGGCGGTGGCCGGTGCAGGTGCGGCGCCGGACAGCTCCACGTCGTCGGCCGCGAACGTCCCCTGGCCGTACCAGCCGTGCAGGTAGAGCCGGACGCTGGTGGTGTCGGCGCCGGTGGTGAAGGCGGTGGTGAGCCGCTGCCAGCCGTCGCCGGTGCCGGGCGTCCAGGACGGCGCGACGTCGTGGCCGGTGCCGGTGGCGCCCAGGAAGACGTAGGAGCCGCGCACCCAGGCGGACAGGGTGTAGTGGGAGCCGGGTCTGACCGAGACGGTCTGGGCGCACTCGCCGGTGGAGTCCTCGGCCGCCGGCGTCACGGACAGGGCCGAGGCCCCGCCGTGGGCGGAGCCGGTGAGGGTGGCCTCGCCCGCCCCGCAGGTCCAGCCGGGGATCGAACCCCAGTCGCCCAGCGGCAGGGTGGGGATCTCGAATCCGGGATTGGTGGCCAGGTCGACGGCGGGCGGCTGATCCGCCCGGGCGGCGGGGGCGGTGAGCCCGAGGACGGCCAGGGCGGCGCCCGCCGCGCAGGCCGCGGCGCGGCGCAGAACTGTGGACACGGAGCAACTCCTGTGTGGGGGAGGAGAGATCGTTGCTCCCGGAGGGGCGGGAGGAAGGGGATCGGTGAGGCCGCACCCGGACCGAGGGCAAACAATGGACCGCACCGGACGCCCCGTCAAGACGCCCGTGGGTCACCCCACGTCACGGCCGTCACCCGGCGTAGAGCTCCTCGATGTCCTCGGCGTAGCGCTGCACGATGGCATGCCTGCGGAGCTTCAGCGACGGGGTGAGTAGACCGTCCTCCACCGCGAACTCCTTGGGCAGCAGCCGGAAGGCGCGGATCGACTCGGCCCGGGACACCGTGGTGTTGGCGCCCGCCACCGCCCGCTGCACCTCGGCGTGCAGCTCGGGGTCGACCAGCGCGGCCCACGGGTCGAGCTGCTCCCGCCCGCGGGTCTTCAGCCAGTGTGCCAGCGCCTGCGGGTCCAGGGTGATCAGCGCGGCCACGTACGGCCGGTTGTCGCCGACCACCAGGCACTGGGCCACCAGCGGGTGAGCCCGGACCCGTTCCTCGAGTGCGAAGGGGGCCAGGTTCTTCCCGCTGCTGGTGACGATCAGCTCCTTCTTGCGGCCGGTGATGGTGAGGTAGCCGTCCTCGTCCAGTGCGCCCAGGTCGCCGGTGCCCAGCCACCCGTCGTACAGCGCCTGGCCGGTGCAGACCGGGTGGTTGAGGTAGCCGGCGAAGACGGTGGCGCCGCGCACCCAGACCTCGCCGTCCTCGCCGATGGCGACCGAGGTGCCGGGGATCGGCGGCCCGACCGTGCCGAACTTCGGCTTCCCCGGCGGGTTGACGGTCACCGCGGCGGTGCTCTCGGTCAGCCCGTACCCCTCGTAGACGGTGATCCCGACGCCGGCGAAGAAGAGGCCGAGCTCCCGGCTCAGGCTGGAGCCGCCGGACATCGCGCTGCGCACCCGGCCGCCGAGCACGGCCCGCAGCCGCTGGTACACCATCCGGTCGTAGGCGCCGTGCCGCAGCCTGAGCCGGGCGCTCGGGCCGGGCCCGTGGCCGAGCGCGCGCTGCTCCCGGGCGGCGGCCCACTCCACCGCCACCTCGGCTGCCTGCTCGAAGAGTTCGAGCCGTCCGTCGCTCTCGGCCGCCTCCCGGGCGCGCTGGTGGATCTTCTCGAAGATGTACGGCACGGCGTGCAGGAAGCTCGGCCGGAACGCGGCCAGGGCCGGCAGCAGCGAGTCGGTGGTCAGCTTGGCGTGGTGGCCGAGCCGGATCCCGCCGCGGACCGCCGCGACCTGGACCACCCGCCCGTAGACGTGGGCCAGCGGCAGGAACAGCAGGACCGCCGGCGGGACGCTGCCGCTGTCCCGGAACACCTCGCCCCAGCCGGCGAGCAGGGTGTCCGCCTCGGCGGCGAAGTTGCCGTGGGTGAGCAGGCAGCCCTTGGGCCGGCCGGTGGTGCCCGAGGTGTAGATGACGGTCGCCAGGTTCTCCGGGCCGACGCCGAGGCGCTGCCGGTGCACCAGTGCGTCCGGCACGCTGCGGCCGTCCTCCACCAGCGCCGCCACGCAGCCGCGGTCCAGCTGCCAGATGCCGTTCAGGTCGGGCAGTGCGTCGCAGATCGCCCCGATCGTCATGGCGTGGTCCTCGTCCTCCACCACGCAGGCGACGGCCTGGGTCTCGGCGAGGATCCAGCGGACCTGCTCGGCGGCGGCGGTCGGGTAGACCGGCACCGGGATCGCGCCGATCGACCACAGCGCATAGTCGAAGAGGGTCCACTCGTAGCGGGTCGCGGACATCACCGCGACCCGGTCGCCGTACCGGACCCCGCGGGTGAGCAGCCCCTTGGCCAGCGCCAGTACCTCGTCGCGGAACTCCAGCGCCGTCACCGGCTGCCAGCGGCCCTCGCTCCAGCGGGACAGCTGCACCAGGCCCGGTGTGCGTTCGGCGGTGTCGTACACGGTGTCGGCGAGACCGCCGGCCGCGGCCCCGGCCAGGGCCGGGCTGCTGAACTCGCGCACGCTGCCCCCGATCCGGTGTCCGAGCGGTTCCACGGCCCCCAGGGGTGGGCCAGGGGTCGGCCGGGGGGCGGACTGCTGCGAAGTTACCCGATCGCCGGATCGCTGCCCAGAGCTGCCGCCGACCTGATCGTGATCGGCATGTGCCAACCCGTGAACGGCACTTGTGGCGGCCTCCGGTGCCCGGCCGGACGGATCGGACATCGCAGGCAAATGAGGATGATCGCGGCAGCATCGGTGACATTGCCAAATCACCCTTCGAACAGGTGGTCAGGGAGTAGTAAGCTCACGCAGATCCAGCGGCCCGGCTCCCACGGCGGACCGTCCCCACCTGCCCCGCGAGGCGTCCTCCGGCCGTCCCGCCCGCACCCTGTCCGCGCCTGGCCCACCCCATCCGAGGACCCCATGCGTCTGCGCAGCAGCTCGATCCGCGCGAGGATCATCGCGCTGCTCATGGTGCCCATCGTGGCACTGACCGGGCTGTGGGTGTACGCAACACTGGTGACCACCTGGAACGTCTGGAGCCAGCTCGACGTCACCTCCACCTACCGGGCCTTCGGCGCGCCCTCCGACCAGTACGCCCGCGACCTGCAGGCCGAGCGCTGGGCCGCCGTGCTGCGGGTCGCCGACCCCGGGTCCCGGACCGCCGCCGACTCCTACCTCCAGGCGCAGGCCGTCACCGACCGGGACCTGCAGCTGCTGCGCTACCAGTCGGGCAGCGCCGAGGCCGCCAAGCTCGACGCCGACCAGCGGGTCAAGTTCCACGAGGTGCTGGCGATGGCGGACCAGCTGGCCGGCATCCGCAGCCGGGCCGGGCAGGGCAAGGACGGCTGGGAGACGGTCATCACCGACTACGGCGACCTGGTCCAGCCGGTCTTCACCTTCCGGGCCGCCTTCGGCTCCGGCCAGACCGGCGACCTGTCCCGGCAGGACACCGTCCTCATCGAACTGTCCCGGGCCCGCGAGTACCTGTCCCGCGAGGCCGCCGCCATGGAGGCGCTGCAGCTCACCAGGGACCCCGACGACCGCAAGGTCCAGGCGACCCTGGACAGCATGCACAGCCAGCAGGCGCTGTTCCGGATCTACCTGCCCGAGCTGAACGCCCAGGACCGCGGCGACTACCTGAACCTGCAGAGCGGCGTCGACTGGAGCGCGCTGGCCCGCTCCGAACGCGCCTTCGACCAGGCCGACAACCGCGTCACCGAGGCCAAGGGCAGCGCGGGCGACGCCTGGCACGACACCGCCGACCGGGTGCTGGCCGACCTCGCCACGCTGAACACCCGGGTGGACGCGGCCAACGCCGACCGGGCCCGGTCCTACGCGGTGAACTCGCTGGTGCGCGGCGGCATCGCCGGCGCCGTCGGCCTCGCCGCGGTGGTGCTGTCGATCGTCATCTCCTTCCGGATCGGCCGCAAGCTCGCCCGCGAGCTGGTCTCGCTGCGCAACGCGGCGCTGGAGATGTCCGGCGCCAGGCTGCCCTCGGTGATGCTGCGGCTGCGCCGCGGCGAGGCCGTCGACACCGCCGCCGAGGTGCCGGAGCTGGACTTCGGCTCGGCCGAGATCGGGCAGGTCGGCCGCGCCTTCAACGAGGTGCAGCGGGTGGCCGTCGAGGCGGCGGTCGAGCAGGCCGAACTGCGGCGCGGCGTCTCCGCGGTCTTCGTCAACCTGGCCCGGCGCAGCCAGGTGCTGCTGCACCGCCAGCTGACCCTGCTGGACGCGATGGAGCGGCGCACCGAGGACCCGGCCGAGCTGGAGGACCTGTTCCGGCTGGACCACCTGACCACCCGTATGCGGCGCCACTCCGAGGGCCTGATCATCCTCTCCGGCGGTTCGCCCGGGCGCGCCTGGCGCAAGCCGGTGCGGATGGTGGACGTGGTGCGGGCCGCGGTCGGTGAGGTCGAGGACTACGCCCGGGTGATCGTCCGGCCGTTCCCCGGCACGGGCCTGCTGGGCAGCGCGGTGGCCGACGTCACCCACCTGATCGCCGAGCTGGTGGAGAACGCCGCGGTGTTCTCCCCGCCGCACACCCAGGTCACGGTGCAGGGCGAGGTGGTCGCGCACGGCTTCTGCCTGGAGATCGACGACCGCGGTCTCGGGCTCAGCGAGCAGGCGCTGGAGGACATCAACCAGCGGCTCGCGGTGGAGCAGGAGTTCGACCTCGCCGACACCGACCGGCTCGGCCTGTTCGTGGTCAGCCGCCTGGCCCGGCGGCACGGCATCCGGGTGCACCTGCGGCCCTCGCCGTACGGCGGCACCTCGGCCGTGGTGCTGATCCCGCGCGAACTGCTCGCCGCGGCGATGGACGTGAGCGGTGACCAGTTCGCCGGCCCGGCGGCCGCGGCCGCACCGGCCGGCGACGGTGGCCACGGCCGGCCCGCGGCGGCCCCGCTGGGCGCCGACGAACCGGTCCGCTCCGGCCCGCGCAGGGTCGGCGGCGGCCCCAAGCCCTCGGCGGTCCAGCCCGCCAGCACCCCGGGCGGCCTGCCGCGCCGGCGCGCCGGCGGCGGCCCGGTCCTGGTCCCCGCCGACGGCGGCACCGGCCGGCACCGGCGGGCGGACAGCCCGCCCGAGGAGCGGGTGGTGCCGACCAACCCCGCGCACGCCGCCCCGCCGGTGGCGGGCGGCCTGCTGCCGCGCCGGATCCGGCAGGCCAGCCTGGCGCCGCAGCTGAAGGAGGCCGCGGCCGCGGACCGGGGCGAGCAGTCCGAGCAGCTCCGCGAGCGGTCGCCGGAGGAGGCCAGGGCCACCTTCGCCTCGTTCCAGCGGGGGTTCCAGCGCGGCCGCGGCGACCGGCTCCAGCCGGCCTCGCTCACGGTGGTCCGGGAGCAGCCCGAGCCGCCCGGCGGCGCCCCCGAGGGCCGGCCCGCCCGGCCGCCGGAGCGGATCCCCGGCCCGGCCCGGCTGCGGATCGCCCTGCCCTCCGCCCCGGTACCCCACGCCCTCCCGGCGGCCCCCGCCCGGCCGGTGCCGCTGCCCGCGGCCCCCGCGCGACCCACAGCATCCGTACGGCCCGCAGAACCCGTAGCATCCGCAGCACCGGCAACACCCGCAGGACCCGCAGCACCGGCACGACCCGCAGCACCCGCAGTTCCCGCAGCACCCGCAGCACCCGCAGTTCCAGAAAAGACAGCAGCACCGGCAGCAGACGCAATGCCCGTGGCACCCGTACAGTCCGCACCGGCGGAAGGAACCGAATCATGACCGCAGCAGCACAGTCGTCCGGAGACCTCGACTGGCTCCTGGACGAACTGGTCGGCCGGGTGGCCACCCTGAGGCACGCGGTGATCCTCTCCAGCGACGGCCTGGCCACCGGGGTGTCCGGCGGCCTCGGCCGCGAGGACGCCGAGCACCTGGCGGCGGTCGCGGCCGGCTTCCACAGCCTGGCCAAGGGTGCCGGCCGGCACTTCCAGGTCGGCGGGGTCCGGCAGACCATGGTCGAGCTGGACGAGGCCTTCCTGTTCATCACCGCCGCCGGTGACGGCAGCTGCCTGGCCGTGCTGGCCGACGCCGAGTCGGACGTCGGCCAGATCGCCTACGAGATGGCCCTGCTGGTGAAGCGGGTCGGCGAGCACCTGTCCGCCGAGCCGCGCACCGAGCCCGCTCCGCCGGGGAGATGAGTGAGCCGATGAGCACCGAGGACGCCGCCACCGAGTCCGTGCCCGACCTGTTCGCGCCCCGCACGCCCGTGGACGACCGCTGGTTCGACGACGACGCGGGCCCGGTGGTGCGGCTGTTCTCGATGACCGGAGGCCGGGCCAGGCCCGCCGACGACGGTCTGTTCGACCTGATCTCCCTGGTCACCGCGGTGGCCGGGGCCGAACAGGAGGCCACCGAGCATCCGTTGGCGCCCGAGCACCACGCGATCCTGGCGCTGTGCCGGGACGAGCCGCTGAGCGTCGCGGAGCTCGGTTCCTACACCGACCTGCCGGTCAGCGTCGTGCGGGTGCTGCTCGGCGACCTGAACGACGCCCGGCTCGTCGACGTCACCCGACCCGTCCAGCTCGCCCAGCTTCCGGACGAGCGCCTGCTGCGAGATGTGATCAATGGCCTCCGCGCACTCTGAGACCTCCGCCCTGACAGGCACCGACGCCCCGACGGGCACCGAACCCGCGCGCCAGGGACCCTGGGGCAACGCGGCGCTGAAGATCCTGGTGGCCGGCGGCTTCGGCGTCGGCAAGACCACGCTGGTCGGCGCGGTCAGCGAGATCCGGCCGCTGCGGACCGAGGAGCAGCTGAGCGAGCTGGGCCGGCCGGTCGACGACACCCACGGGGTGGAGGCCAAGCGGACCACCACGGTCGCGATGGACTTCGGCCGGATCGACCTGAGGCCGGGCCTCGCGCTGTACCTGTTCGGCACCCCGGGCCAGGACCGGTTCTGGTTCGTCTGGGACGAGCTGGCGCGCGGTTCGCTGGGCGCGGTGGTGCTCGCCGACACCCGGCGGCTGGCCGACTGCTTCCCGTCGGTCGACTTCTTCGAGCGGCGCGGGATCCCGTTCGTGGTCGCGGTGAACTGCTTCGAGGGCACCGAGGTGCACGCGCCGCAGGACGTCCGGGCCGCCCTCGACCTCGACCCGCAGGTGCCGGTGCTGCTCTGCGACGCCCGCAGCCGGGAGGACGGCAAGGAGCTGCTGATCCGGCTGGTCGAGCACGCCGCGGACCGGGTCAGGGCCGCGCGCGGCTGACCGCCCGGGACGGATCCGGCGAAATGGGACGCAATCCAAGGCGGTGCGGCCCGTTGGGGCGCAGCACCGCGTTCATCTGATTGAATAGGCCCATGAATCATGTCGAGGACAGCGCTGAGGGTCGCCACGACCTTGAGCCGTTCTGGCCGTCCCGACAGCCGCACCTCTTCGACCAGACGTGTCCGGGTTCGCCTCGCGCGTCCCGGCGCTCCGCGGCCTGACCTTCCGTCAGTCCCGCCCGCACGGCCCCGGTTCGACGCGCAGACGCTTCCACCCCGTCGTCACGCGCGAAAGAGCGGCACCATGTCTTCTTCCACGGCCACCCTGCCCGTCCCTGCCTCCACCCCGCACCTGCGTGCGGTCCGGTCCGTCCCCTCGGGCGGCGACCGCTGGCGCGAGCCCGTCCATCCGCCCCGCCCGGCGCCGTCCCAGCAGCCCGCCGCGGTACCGGCCGCGCTGGCCCAGCTGACCGGCCTCCCCGAGGGGGCGCTGGTCGCGGCACTGCCGCAGTCCGCGCTCCCGCAGGCGCTGCTCGCGCAGTACGGCGCCCAGGTGGGCGCCGCCCCCGGGCACCCGCTGATCGGCTACCTGCTGCTGGTCCCGGCGCCCGAGCCGGAGCAGCCCGCCCCGGCCCCGGTCCGGCCCGCGCCGGCGCCCGCCGCGGTGCCCGCCGCGAACGGGATCAGCGTCGACCCGGACCGCCGCAACGCCTATGTGGACGGCACCCAACTCGACCTCACCTACCTGGAGTTCGAGCTGCTCGCCCACCTCACCCGGCACCCGCACCGTGTGCACACCCGCGACCACCTGGTCTCCGCCGTCTGGGGCTACGGCCACGTCGGCGACGGCCGGACGGTCGACGTCCACGTGGCCCGGCTGCGCCGCAAGCTCGGCGCGCCCTACCGGGACAGCATCGTGACGGTGCGCCGGGTCGGCTACAAGTACACGCCGGTGAACTGAGGCCGGCGGCGCCCGGCCGGTACGCCCGGTCGGCACGGTCCGGGGGGCGGGGCCTCGGCGCCCGCCCCCCGGACCGCGCCCGTGCTACCGGCTGAGCCGGTCGATCTCCGCCAGCTCCTCCGCGGTCAGCGGAGCGCCGTCCAAGGCGTCGATGTTCTGGTCGAGTTGGGCGACGCTGCTGGCTCCCACGATCACCGACACCACCCGCGGGTCGCGCAGCACCCAGGCCAGGGCCAGCTGGGCGAGGCTCTGGCCGCGCTGCTCGGCCACCTTGTTCAGGGCGCGCAGCTGCCGCAGCTTGCCGCCGGTCAGCGCCTGCTCCTTGAGGAAGTGGCCGACCGACATCCGCGAGCCGGCCGGCACCTCCCCGGTGAGGTACCGGTCGGTCAACAGGCCCTGGGCGAGCGGGGAGTAGGCGATCAGGCTGGTCTGGGTGTCACCGACGGCGGTCAGCAGGCCCTCGTCCTCGGGCACCCGGTTCAGGATCGAGTAGCTGGCCTGGTTGAGCAGCATCGGCGTGCCCAGCTCGCGCAGGAACGCCACCGCCTCGCGGTGCTGCTCGGCCGGGTAGTTGGAGATCGCCGCGTACAGCGCGCGGCCGGAGCGCACCGCCGTGTCCAGCGCGCCCATGGTCTCCTCGAGCGGGGTCTCGGGGTCGTACCGGTGCGAGTAGAAGACGTCGACGTACTCCAGGCCCATCCGGTCCAGCGACTGGTCGAGGCTGGCCAGCAGGTACTTGCGGGACCCGCCGTCGCCGTACGGGCCCGGCCACATGTCGTAGCCGGCCTTGGAGGCGATGAACAGCTCGTCCCGGTACGGGCGCAGGTCCTGGGCGAACAGCGTGCCGAAGTTGCGCTCTGCGCTGCCGTACGGCGGGCCGTAGTTGTTCGCCAGGTCGAAGTGGGTGATGCCGCGGTCGAAGGCGCGGCGCAGCACCGCGCGCTGTACCTCCAGCGGCTGGGTGTCCCCGAAGTTGTGCCAGAGACCGAGTGAGACGGCGGGCAGCTGCACCCCGCTGCGTCCGGCACGGCGGTAGGTCATCGACCGGTAGCGGTCGTCGGCGGCGCGATAGCTCATGCCGATCATCCTGCCAGGCGGCCGGTGCCGGGCCGGACCACCGGACCACCGGACCGCCCGGCGTACCCTGGCCGGACCGGCCACCCCGGACACCGGACCGGGCACCGCACCGCCGTACGGACAACGGACAGGAGAAGCCGATGCGCCCGCGCCCCGCCGCCGACCGCGCGGACCTGGTCGACCTCGCCGATCGCGCGGACCTGGACCGGCTGCTGCGGCGCTTCTACCCGGCCGCCTTCGCCGACCCGCTGATCGGCCCGTTCTTCACCGAGCTGGCCGGTCTCGACCTGGAGGCCCACCTCCCGCACATCACCGACTTCTGGGAGCGCGCGCTGCTGCGCACCGGGGAGTACCGGCGAAACGCCTTCGCCCCGCACGCCGTGCTGCACCGGCGGCGGCCGCTGACCGCCGAGCACTTCGGCCGCTGGGTGCAGCTGTGGCGGGCCAGCGTGGACGGCCTCTACCGGGGGCCGGTGGCGGAGCGCGCCAAGGAGCAGGGCGAGCGGATCGCGCTCGGCATGCTGCGGCGCACCTCGGGTGGCGCCACCGACGGCGGCGCGGGTGGGTTCGTGCCGCTGTCGGCGGTGCTGCTGCGGAGCTGAGGCCCAGGACTGAGAGGCCGGGCCGGGGGTCCGGGCCGAGCGGCCTGAGGTGCGGGTCCGGAGAGCGGCCGGTGGCGGCCCCGGCGCCCGGGCCGCGCGCCGTCGCATAGGCTCGGGAGGACCCCGGAACTGCGGCGCGAGGAGGGCAGGTGCGGTACGGCGGCGGCGCCCCGGTGTACGTGCGCGGAGCAGCCTTGCCCGGCCCGGCGGACGCCCGGGCGGGCGGCCCGGGCCCGGTCCGGGTGCCGGTCGGCTTCACCGTGCTCGGCCCGCTGACGGCGGTCGTCGGCGGTCGCCAGGTCGCGCTCGGCGGGCCCCGGCAGCGCGGCGTGCTCGCCCGGCTGCTGGTGGCCCGGGGGCGGGTGGTGCCGGTGGAGCGGCTGATCGACGACCTGTGGAGCGGACGGCCGCCGGCCAAGGCCGCGGCCTCGCTGCAGGCGTACGTGTCGAACCTGCGCCGGCTGCTGGAGCCCGAGCGCGGCCCGCGTGAGCCGGCGCGGCTGCTGCTGAGCCGGGCGCCCGGGTACGCCCTGGAGCCGGCCGCCGCGAGTGCCGTGGACGCCTGGGACTTCGAATCCCGGCTGCGGCGCGCGCGGGAGCTGCTGTCGCCCGCCGCCACCGGGGCCGGTGCCGGGGCCGGTGTCGGGGTCGGCAGGCCGGACGGGCCGCTCTCCCGGGCGGTGCAGGACGCACTGGCGCTCTGGCGGGGCCCGGTGCTGGCCGAGTTCGCCGATCAGCCGTGGGCGCTGGCGGAGATCGGCAGGCTGGACGAACTCCGGCTCTCCGCACGTGAGTTGGCGGTGGAGGCGGCGCTCGCCGAGGGCCGCCCGGCGGACGCCGTGCCCGAGGCCCGGGAGCTGGCCGAGGGCCATCCGCTGCGCGAGCAGGGCTGGCGCCTGCTGGCGCTCGCGCTCTGGGGCGCCGGTCGGCAGGCCGAGGCGCTGGACGCGCTGCGCGCTGCCCGCGCGCTGCTGACCGGTGAACTCGGTCTCGACCCGCACCCGGCACTGACCGAGCTGGAGTCCGCGATCCTCAACCAGCGCACCGCCCAGCTGCTCCCGGGTCCGGCCGGGTCCGCCGCCGGGGCCGCTGCGCCGTCCGCCGTCCCGTCCGCGCCGCCGGCCGCTGCCGCGCCCGACGGCGTGCCCGCACTGCCGGCCGGGCGGTTGTTCGTCGGCCGGGAGGGCGAGCTGCGGACGCTGCGGCAGGCCGCCCGGGAGGCCGGGGCGGGCGGGCACCCGGTGGTGGTGGTCAGCGGTGAGGCGGGCGCGGGCAAGTCCACCCTGCTCGGCCGGCTGCACGCCGAACTCAAGAGCTCCGGGATGCTGGTGGCCGCCGGGCGCTGTCCGGAGTCCGGGGGTGCGCCACCGGCCTGGGCCTGGACGGAGGCGCTGCGGGGCCTGGCCGAGCAGAGCCCGCTGTCGCCGGTCCACGCCCGGCTGCTGGCCCCGCTGCTGGACGGCGAACCGGCGGGCACGCCCGCCGGCCCGGCGTCCAGCTCACCCCCGAACGCCCTGCCCCACGGCACCTCGCCCCACGGCACCCCGCCCCACGGTGCCGGGCCGCAGGCCGATGCGCTGGTCGGCCGGTTCCGGCTGCACCGGGCCGTCGAGGACTGGCTGCGGCAGGCCGCCGCGGCCCGGCCGGTCGCCCTGGTACTGGACGACCTGCACGCGGCCGACCGGGAGACCCGCGCCCTGCTGACCGCGCTGGCCGGCGCGCAACTGCCCGGCCTGCTGCTGGTGGTGGCGCACCGCCCCGGCGAGGGGGAGCTCACCGACACGCTCGCCGCGCTGGCCCGCCGCTCGCCGTACCGGCTGCCGCTGGGCGGACTGGCCGAGGAGGAGGCGGGCCGGCTGATCGGGTCGGTCTGCGAGGAGGAGGTCGACCCGACTACCGTTCGGGCGCTCGCCGAGCGCACCGGGGGCAACCCGTTCTATCTTCTGGAGAGCGCCCAACTGCTCGCCGGGGAGGGTGCGTTGGTGGCCGTCCAGGAGGTTCCGCAGGGGGTCAGGGACGTGCTGCGGCGGCGGTTCTCTCGGCTGCCCGGGACCACCGTGGAGGTACTGCGGCTGGCCGCCGTGGTCGGCCGGGAGGCCGAGGTCGACCTGCTGCTCGCCGCCTCCGGGCACGGCGAGGAACGGCTGCTGGATGCCCTGGAGGCCGCCCTGGTCGGCGGCCTGCTCACCGAACCCCGGCCGGGCGCGGTCCGGTTCACCCATGCGCTGGTCCGGGACACCCTGTACGCCGACCTCAGTTCGCTGCGCCGGACCCGGCTGCACGGCCGGGTCGCCGAGGCGCTGCGCGACCTGCACCCGGACCGACTGGCCGCGCTGGCCCACCACTACGCGCGGGCGGCCTCCGCCGCCACCGCCGAGCTCGCCGTCGACCACTGCGTGCGGGCCGCCGAGGCGGCCGAGCGCCGGTACGCGCACGAGAGCTGCGCGGCGCTGCTCCAGCAGGCCCTGGACGCCCTCGCGCTGGCGCCCGAGTGCGGTGACGACCGGGCGGCCCGGCGGATCGCCCTGCTCGGGGCGCTGCTGCGGGCCCAGTTGCGGGCCGGGGAGATCGCCGCCGCGCTGGCCACCCGGGCCGCGGCGGTCGGGCTGGCCCGCGAGAGCGGCCGCGAGGACCTGGTGATCGAGGCGTGGACCGCCTGGACCGAGCCGACGCCGTGGGTCGCGCACCCGTACGGTTCGGTGGACCACGCGGCGGTCGACGCGCTGACCGCGCTGCTGCGCCGCACCGATCTGCCCCCGGTCACCCGGTGCCGCCTGCTGGACGCGCTCACCTACGAACTCGACTGCACCGGCACGAGCGAGGGCCGGGCGGCCGGCGCCGAGGCGGTCGCGCTGGCCCGCGCGGTGGGCGACCCGCGGCTGCTGGCCCGCGCGCTGGCTGCCCAGGCCCGGGTGCACGACTACGAGCACGACCTGCTGCTGCGCTCCGAGATCGCCACCGAACTCTCCTCGCTGGCGCAGGAGTTCGACCTTCCCGCATACCGCTGGCACGCCGAGCACCTGCACGCCACCGCGGCCGCCGTCCAGGGTGACCTGCCGGCCCTGCGCGCGCACATCGACACCGGGCTGCGGATCGCCGAGGCGTACGGCCTGCCCGAGCTGATCGACGTCGGGCTCTGCCAGCAGGCGATGCTGGCGCTGGCCGCGGACCGGCCCGACGAGGCCCGCACGCTCTACCGCCGCGCGGTGGACGGCCTGCGGGCGCGCGGCTCGCTGCACGCCGACGGCGTCGACGCGGTCCACCGTCTGACCCTGGCGATCGGCGGCGGGCGGCTGCGCGAGGAGCTTCCGCTGGTCCGGTCGGCCGCCGCGCTGTACGGGCCGCTGGTGGACGACGTGCTGGCCCTCGCGCTGGCCCAGGACGGCCGGATCGAGGAGGCCAGGGCGGCCCGCAGCCCGGGCCGGCCGATCGCGCCGGACTACTACCGGTCGTTCTTCCTGGTCCTGCGGGCCATGGCGGTGATCGCCCTGGACGAGCGGGCCGAGGCGGCCGAACTGCTGGTCGAACTCGGTGAGGTGGACCGTCTGGTGGCCGGCGCCGCCAGCACCTCGGTCGCGCTCTGGCCGGTCGCCCACACCCGCGGCGAGCTCGCCCGCCACCTGGGCCGGTACGCCGAGGCCGCCGCGCACTTCCGGCACGCCGCCGAGGTCGCCCGCCGCTGGGAGTCCGCGCACTGGGAGGCCGATGCGCTCCGGGCTCTGGCGCAACTCCCGCCGGGGCCCTAGTCTCGGCCGCGGGCCGGTGTGTCTCCCCGCCCGCAGCGGCTCCGGCCCGCACCCGGCCCGGCGGCCCGCCGCCCGGGCGGCGCAGCGGGCGGTGCGCGGGGTCGCCTCCAAGTGCCGTCCCAAGTCGTCTCCAAGCGCGGGCGGTCAGGCTGGGCGGGACTTCTGCACCGGACCAGCCGAAAGGCCCGTTCATGTCCTCCCTCCTCGGCCGCCTCGGCGGCGCCGCGGCCGCCAGACCCTGGTACACCGTGCTCGGCTGGGCGCTGCTGCTGGCCGCGCTCCTCGGGCTGGCCGCCGGCTTCGGCGGCACCCCGCGCGACGACTACCGGGTGCCCGGCACCCGGTCCACCGCCGGCCTCGACCTGCTGCACGAGCGGTTCCCCGAGATGTCCGGCGCCAGCGCCCGGGTCGTCGTCCACGACCGGGCCGGGCACCGCGTCCCCGACCAGGCGCTCGCGGAGCTGCGCACCCGGATCGGCACGGTCCGCGGCGCGGGTCCGGTCGCCGAGCCGGTCTTCTCGGCCGACGGCTCAACCGCCCTGCTGGCCGTCAACTACCTGATACCGGTGACCTCGTTCAAGGGCTCCGAGGGCCTGGACGACCTGCGCGCCGCCGCCCGTCCGACCCAGGACGCGGGCCTGCAGGTCGAGTTCGGCGGCCAGCTGCCGGAGAACTTCACCGCGCCGGACGGCACCGCCGAGACCATCGGCATCGTGGCCGCGCTGGTCGTCCTGGTGCTCTCGCTGGGCACCGTGGTGTCGGCGGGCCTGCCGCTTGTGGTCGCGCTGGCCGGGCTGGGTGCGGGCACCGCGCTGACCACCCTGCTCGCCGCGGTCACCGACATCAGCCCGACCGCGCCGACCGTGGCCAGCATGGTCGGCCTGGGCGTCGGCATCGACTACGCGCTGCTGCTGGTCAGCCGGCACGTCGAGGGACTGCGCAAGGGCCTGGACCGGCGGCAGGCGGCGGCCGAGGCCACCGCGACGGCCGGCTCCTCCGTGGTGGTGGCCGGCTCCACCGTGCTGGTCTCGCTGTTCGGCCTCAAGCTGGCCGGACTGCCCACCTACTCCTCCTTCGGCTACGCCACCTTCCTGGTGGTCGGGGCCGTGATGCTGGCCTCGCTGACCCTGGTGCCCGCGCTGTGCTCGCTGGCCGGTCCGCGGCTGCTGCGCCGCTCCGAGCGCCGTACCGACGGCCCGGTGAAGCCCAAGGGACCGACCCGCACCGAGCGGTGGGCCGCCCTGATCGGCCGCCGTCCGGTCGCCGCGGCGCTGGCCTCGCTGGTGGTCCTGCTGGCGCTGGCCGCGCCGATGCTCGGGATGCGGACCTGGCCGCAGGACGCCGGCAGCCAGGCGGCCGGCAACACCACCCGCAAGGCGTACGACCTGGTGGCCGAGGCGTACGGCCCGGGTGCCAACGGTCCGCTGCTGGTCGCGGTCGACCTGCAGCGGGTGCCCGCCACCGAACTCCCCGCCGTGACCGCCCGGCTGGCCGCCGACCCGGGGGTGGCCGCGGTCGCGCCGCCGCTGGTGAACCGGGCCCAGGACGCGGCCGTCGTCTCGGTCCAGCCCAGGACAGGCCCGCAGGACGAGCGCACCGCGCAGCTGCTGTCCCGGATGCGCGCCGACCTGCTGCCGGCCTCCGGTGCCGAGGTGACCGGGGTGGTCGCGTCCTTCTCGGACATCTCGAAGCGGCTCTCGGACCGGCTCTGGGTGGTGGTGCCGTTCGTGGTCGCGCTCTCGCTGATCCTGCTGACGGTGCTGTTCCGGGCGCCGGTGATCGCGGTCAAGGCGGCGGCGATGAACCTGCTGTCGGTGGCCGCCGCGTACGGCGTGATGACGGCGGTCTTCCAGTCCGACGCGGGCGCGAAGGCGCTCGGGCTGCCGCACTCGGTGCCGGTGTCCAGCTGGGTGCCGATCCTGATGTTCACCGTGCTGTTCGGCCTGTCGATGGACTACGAGGTCTTCCTGCTGGCCCGGGTCCGTGAGGAGTGGCTGGCCACCGGGGACGCGCGCGGCAGCGTGCTGCGCGGCCTGGCGGCCACCGGACGGGTGATCAGCAGCGCGGCGGCCATCATGGTCGCGGTCTTCACCGGCTTCGCGATCGACCCCGACATCACCGTCAAGATGATGGGCGTCGGGATGGCCGTGGCGGTCCTGATCGACGCCACCGTGGTCCGGCTGGTGCTGGTCCCGGCCACCATGACCCTGCTGGGCCGCCTCAACTGGTGGATCCCGGGCTGGCTCGACCGGCTGCTGCCCGAGCTGCGGATCGAGCACGGCGGCGACCCGGTGATGGCCCCCGGCCCGGGAGCCGCGGCCGAACCGGAGCGTGTCCCGGTCTGACCCGCGCCCCAGCCGTCCCGGCCCCGTCCGCTCCCGCGGGCGGGGCCGCGCCGTTCCCGCCCGCTCCTCCCCGCCGGGCGGCACCGAGGGGCGCGCGGAACCGCGCGGGTCGGAAGGCTGCCAGGGGTTCGCCGGCCGCCGAGCCCGTCCGGCTCCCGGCTTCAAACCGCAGGCGGGTGCCGTGCCTCTTTCGGACGCCCCCTGGCTTCTGTACCTACTGGTATGTACAGTGATCCCATGACCACCCAGGACCGCCTGATCGAGAGCACCCAGGAACTCCTCTGGGATCGCGGCTACGTCGGCACCAGCCCCAAGGCCATCCAGCAGCAGGCCGGGGTCGGCCAGGGCAGCATGTACCACCACTTCGACGGCAAGCCCGACCTCGCCGCCGCCGCCCTACGCCGCAGCGCCGAGCAGCTGCGCACCCTCGCGGAGCAGCAGCTCGGCGGCCCCGGCACACCGCTCCAGAGGATCGCCGCCTACCTCGGCCGCGAACGCGAGGTGCTGCGCGGCTGCCGGATCGGCCGGATGGCCCAGGACCCCGAGGTGATCGCCGACCCCCGGCTGCGCGCCCCGGTCGAGGAGACCCTGGCCTGGCTGCGCGGCCGGATCGCCGAGGTGGTCGCCGAAGGCCAGGCGGCCGGCGAGCTGCCCGCCGGGCCGGACCCCGCCGACACCGCGGCCGCCCTGGTCGCCGTCGTCCAGGGCGGCTACGTGCTGGCCCGCGCCGCGGGCTCGCCGGAGCCCTTCCACCGGGCCGTCCGCGGCGCCCTCGCCCTGCTCCGCACCCCCTGACCCCCGTCACCCCACCGGAGGCCGTCCGTGCAGGCCATGCAGTACGAGATCACCCTCCCCGCCGGCCACGACATGCGGACGATCCACCGCCGGGTCGCCGACAAGGGCCACCTGACCGACCACCTGCCCGGCCTCGCCCTCAAGGCGTACCTGGTCCGCGAGCGCGGCACCGACGGCTCCCCGGTCAACCAGTACGCACCGCTCTACCTCTGGCACCGGGCCGACGCCATGGACGCCTTCCTGCGCGGCCCGGGATTCCGCACCCTGAGCGAGGACTTCGGCCGTCCGCCGGTCCGCCACTGGCTGGGGCACATCCTGCGGCCCGGCCCGGCGGTGGCACTCCGGCCGCGGACCGCCACCCGGGTCCTCACCCCGCTGCCCGAGGACGCCGACCCGGCCGAGGTCCTCGCCGACGCCCTCGCCCGCCCGGCCGCCGCCGACGGCGACGGGAGCGGCCTGCACTCGACGGCCCTCGCCCTCGATCCGTACGGCTGGGAGCTGCTGCGGTTCAGCCTCTGGTGCGACGACCGGTACGGCGGCCCGCCCGCCGCCCCCGCGGCCACGGTCACCCGCTACCGGGTGCTCCACCTGTCCGCCCCCGAACTCCCCGCCCCCGAACTCCCGACCCGCTGAAGGAGATCCGTGCAGCCCGCCGACCTCACCCCGGCCGTCATCGACCGCGCCGCCGGCCACCGGGTGCTCGACGCCCTGATGGACGAGGCCACCCAGCTGGCCACCCTGCCCGCCCTGGACGGGCTCGCGCCGGGCTTCCCCGACTGGATCGTCACCAGCCTGTTCGGCGGCACCTACCAGCGCGAAGGCCTGGAGCCGAGGGACCGCCAGCTGCTCACCCTGGCCGCCCTCGCGGCCCTCGGCGGCGTCGAACCGCAGCTGGCCGGCCACCTCCGCAGCAGCCTGCGGATCGGACTGACGCCGCAGCAGATCACCGAGTCCTTCGTCCACCTCGCGCCGTACATCGGGGTCCCCAAGGCACTGGCCGCGCTGCGCGCCACCGCGTCCGTCCTGGACGCGGCGTGACCCCGGCCGGCGCCGCCGGGGCCGCCCGTACTGCCGGTGCTGCCGGGCCCGCCGAGGTGGTGCACACCGTCCTCGGCCCGGTGGACCCGGCCGGGCTCGGCCTCTGCGACGCCCACGACCACCTGTTCCTGCGCAGCGAGCAGCTCCCGGGCCAGGAACTCGACGACCCGGCCGCCGCCGAGGCCGAGCTGCGGGCCTTCGCCGCCCTCGGCGGCGGCGCCCTGGTCCAGTGGACGCCGTACGGGATGGGCCGGCGGATCCCGGACCTGATCGCGCTCTCCCGCGCCACCGGTGTCCACCTGGTCGCCGCCACCGGACTGCACCAGGCCGCCCACTACCCGCCCGGGCGGCTGCGCGGACTCGACCTGGCCGCGCTGTTCACCGCCGAGCTCACCGGCCCCGCCGGACCGAGCGGCCCGGGCGGACCGGGCCGGGCCGGGCTGATCAAGGTGGCCGGCGGCTACCACGGCCTGGACGCGCACGCCCGCCGGACGCTGACCGCCGCCGCCGAGGCGCACCGTGCGACCGGGGCGCCGATCGCCGTCCACCACGAACTCGGCACGGCCGCCGGCGACGTCCTCGACCTGCTCTGCGACCGGCTCGGCGTCCCGCCGCAGCGGGTGCTGCTGGGCCACCTCAACCGGTTCCCCGACCTGCGGATGCAGCGGGAGGCCGCCGCCTCGGGCGCGTACCTGGTGCTGGACGGCCCGTCCCGGGCCCACCACGCCACCGATCACCACCTGCTGGACACCCTGGTGGCGCTCACCGAGGCCGGCCACGGCGGTCAGCTGCTGCTCGGCGGCGACACCACCACCGCAGCCGCCCGCGGCAACCCCGGCCCGGCGTACCTGCTGAGCGGTCTGCGTCCCCGGCTGGTCCGGGAGCTCGGCGAGCGGGCCGCCGACGGCATCCTGCGGGCCAACCCGGCCCGGGCCTTCGCCTGGTGAACCGCCCGGTGTGACCTGGGCATGCCCACAGGGGCCCGGCGCGCCACGGCCGACAGGCGCATCCTGGTACCAGGGCCCTGCGCGGTGGCCCGGTCCCGGGCCGGGCGGAGGGCGTGGAGCGTTTCCGGGAGACGATCATGAACAACAGAGCCCCCGCAGGCGTGGTCGCCGGTGTGGACGGTTCGGCCTCCGCCGCCGCGGCCGCCGAATGGGCCGCCCAGGAGGCCGATCGCCGGGGTTGTGCGCTGCACCTGGTGCACGCGGTGAACACCGGCACCGTCACCCTCTCGCCGCGGACCGGGGCCGCCGTGACCGATCTGATCCTGCGCGACGCCCAGGATCTGCTGGACGACTCGCTCGGCAAGCTCAAGGCCGCTCACCCGGAACTGCGTCTCACCGGCGACGTGGTGCCCAGGGAGGCCGCCGAGGCCCTGCTGACCGCCGCCGAGCACGCGGAGCTCGCGGTGGTCGGCACCCGGGGCCACGGCGGCTTCGCCGCGCTGCTGCTCGGCTCGGTCAGCCTGCGGGTGGCCGCGCACTCCCGCTGCCCGGTGGTGGTGGTGCGCGGTGCGTCGGACGCGGGCAGCCATGTGCTGGTCGCCGTCCGTGACGAGCGGGACGCCGCCACCCTGCGGTTCGCGCTGCGGGCCGCGGCCACGCGGCGGCTGCCGGTCGAGGCCCTGCACACCTGGTCGCCGGTGGTCGCGGAGGCCGGGCAGATGGCGATGGCCGACGAGGCGGGGGAGGAGGAGCGGCTGCACGCCCAACTGCTGCAGCACACCATCGAACCCGTCCTCGAGGACTTCCCCGAGGTGCGGGTGGACGCCCGCCAGCTGACCGGCGCGACCGTCGAGACCCTGGTCGAGGCCTCCCGGCAGGCCGCCCTGCTGGTGGTCTCCCGGCACGAGCCCGCCCCGCGCTTCGGTCTGCGCCTCGGCACCTCGCTGCACGCCGTGCTGCACCACGCGCACTGCCCGGTCGCGGTGGTGCCGGTGTGAGGACGCCGACGGGCCCGGCGGGGAGGTCTCCCCGCCGGGCCCGTCGTGGTGACCCGCTACGACCGGCCGGTCAGACCGTGGCCGCCTCGGCGGCCGGCCGGGCGGCCGGGGCCGGGACCAGCAGCCGCTCGGCCAGGTGCCCGAAGAGCATGCCGAAACCGCTCCACAACGTCACCTGGATCGCCAGCGCGGACAGCCGGAACTGCCAGAGCAGCGAGGCCGGGAAGTCCTCCGGCACCTCGTCCACGGTCGGCAGCACCGCGTACGCGATGCCGACCGCCGCCACGAACGCGACGACGGCGACCGCCGTGGCGTTCCAGTTGCCGAGGGCCGGTGCCAGCCGCCGGCCCAGGATGGTCGCGCCGATCGCGAGCAGCACGGACAGCGCGATCATCAGGAAGTACAGCGTGGTGCGCTTGCCGATGGTGTCCGGCTCGCCCACCGACGGCGGGTTGGCCGGGTACTTGAGGAACGGCACCAGGTAGACGACGGCCAGGCCGGCCGCCGACAGCAGGGCCGCCGTGGCCCGCGGGCCGAAGCGGCCGATCCGGCCGAGCGCGAAGCAGAACGCGAGGCCGGCGATGCCGCCGAAGGCGAGCCCGTACAGCAGGATGCCGGTGGCCAGGCCGAGCGTGGACTGCATGCTGCGGCTGACCAGTTCGACCTCGCCGGCGTCGTGCGAGTGGGCGTGCGCCTCCTCGAAGCCGATCGCGGCGTCGACGTGCGGCTCACCGAGCAGGTAGGCCACGACCAGGGCGAGCACACCGGCCGCGAGGCCCGCGAGCATGCCCCGGACGAGCAGGGATCTGACGGATACGGAGTTCATGAGCGTCGGTTCCCCTTGGGATCAGTGGCAGGGGAAGCCGAGCAGGTGACGGCCGTCGTGGACCCACTCGTGCACGTTCTCACCGGAGATGAGCGCGGTGGCGCCCTGCTCGGCGCCGACGAAGTAGATGACGATCAGCATGAGGATGCCGAAGAACGCCGCCCAGGGGGCGATCGCCTTCAGCGAGATGGGGGCAATCGCCGGAGCGGCGGCGGGGGCGATGGGGTGAGCCATGACCGGACCTCCTGGGGGAACTCGCGTCCCGTTCGTTGGAGCAGTGGACGACGGAGTCGGGTCTGACTTTCCGGCACCTGACGGGAGGTCGGGTACCGGGTACACAGTGGCGCGACCGTGCCGGGTTCCCACCGGCTTCCGTCACACCGTCGTCAATTGTCGAGGTGACGGTACCGTGGGGCGGCGGCCCGGCCAAGGGCTGCGGCAGGGGCACGCGGCGCACCGGGCGGCGTGCGGGGCGCCCGTCGAACGGTGCGTGTACGTGCCAGGCTTGCCGCCGGGCGGGGAGGACAGTGGGATGACGGTACGGGTGACGCTGATCTCACCGGCCGCCTCGGCCGGACTGCGGGAGGCCAGGTTCGGCTCGGACACCGCTCTGACGGACTCCGGCCGCCGGGCCGCCGAAGGCGCCGCCGGGCTGCTGCCCGGCGCCGAGCAGGTGTTCGCCGGCCCGTCCCGCCGCTGCGCGCAGACGGCCGCCGCGCTCGGACTGGCGTCGGTGGCCGGCCCCGGCCCGGCGGACCTGGACACCGGCGGCTGGCGCGGCCGGACCCTCGACGACCTGGCCGCCGCCGACCCCGCCGCACTGGCCGGCTGGCTGGCCGACCCGGCGGCCGCCCCGCACGGCGGCGAGAGCGTCCTCGGCCTGGTCGCCCGGGTCGGCGCCTGGCTGGAGGCCCGCAGCGGCCGGGTGCTGGCCGTGGTGGAACCGGCCGTGGTCCGGGCCGCCGTCGTCCACGCGCTCGCGTTGCCGCCCCAGGCCTTCTGGCGCCTTGACGTCGAACCGCTCACCCTCACCCGCCTCACGGGCGGCGGCGGCCGCTGGAACCTGTCCTGCGGCGAACGGCTGACGCGGCGCCCGGCCGACTGAGCCGCCGTCCGGAGGTCCGGCGGCCCGGAGGTCGAGGGGCGCGCGCGTGATCGCCATGCTGGCCTCGGACGACGGCGCCTTCATCACCGGCACCGAGCTGCGGATCGACGGCGGCACCCACGCCTGACGCTCGCGTGCCGACCGCGCCGGCCCGGGCCCCGGCTCGGACAGCAGCCGGGCCGGGGCGGGCGGGCCGATCGGGTGAAGGCGTCCGGTCCGCCGGTCCGCCTCCCGTGGGCCCCGGCGGGCCGGGCCGATGATGTTCCCGACTGATGATCATTCAGTGGTGCGGGAGGGCGGGCCCATGCGGGAACGAGCGGTTCAGCTCGGGCGGATCGCCTTCGGCGTGCTGGCGGCGGTGGCGCTGTGCGTCCAGGGCCAGCACGCGGTGAGCCAGGGCTCCCCGCTCACCGACTTCTTCAGCTACTTCACCATCCTGAGCAACATCGCCGGTCTGCTGGTGCTGGTGGCCGGGGGGGTGCTCGCGCTGCGCGGCAGCCCGGGGATCCCGGACGCGGTCCGCGGCGCGATCGTGCTCTACATGACGATCACCGGCCTGGTGTACGCCCTCCTGCTGTCCGGCTACAGCCTCGGGCTGCTGCTGCCCTGGGTCGACGACATCGTCCACCGGGTGATGCCCGTGGTGTACCTCGCCGACTGGCTGCTGATGCCGCCGGCCCGGCGGATCGACCGCACCACCGTCCTGAAGTGGCTGGTCTTCCCGCTGGTGTACCTGGCGTACACGCTGGCCCGGGGGCCGCTGGTGCACTGGTACCCGTACCCGTTCCTCGACCCGCACCTGCCCGGCGGGTACGGACGGGTGGCCGGCGCCTGCACCCTGATGCTCGGTCTGTTCGTGCTGGTGGCCGCCGTGCTGGCCTGGCTCGGCAACCGGCTCGGCAGCCGCCGCCGGGACCGGCCGCCGCCCCGGCACGCCAGGTCCGCGCCCGGGCGCGCCACCGACCCGACCTGACGCCCGCGCCCGCCGCCGGGACGCCGTCCGCCACCTTGCACCGGACCGAGGGAGCAGCACGCAGCGATGGGCCTGACGAGTCACAAGGTACTGGCGGCCGCCGTCGTCCTCGCGGTGCTGGTGCCGGCCGCGACGGTGGGGTGCTGGCCCCGGCTGGCGCGCCCGGGCGTGCTCGCCGTGCTCGGCCGGATCGGCGTGCTGCTGGCGGCCCAGCTGGCCCTGCTCGGCGCGCTCGCCCTCGCCGCCAACGACTACTTCTCGTTCTACGGCAGCTGGGACGACCTGCTCGGCACCGGCGGCCCGGTCCCGGTCACCGTGGTCCCCGCGGCCGGGGACGGCGGGGTGCGGCTGCTCGGCCACGAGACGGTGCGCGGCGGCGGCCCGGTGGCCAGGCAGCCGGGCGCGGCGGGCGAGATCCAGCGCGTACGGATCGACGGCCCGCTGTCCGGGCTGACCACCGAGGGCTACGTCTACCTGCCGCCGCAGTACTTCCGGCCCGCCTACGCGGACCGCCGCTTCCCCGCGGTGGTGGTGCTCACCGGCTTCCCCGGCGACGCCCGGAACCTGATCACCCGGCTCAACTACCCGGGCACGGCGCTGCGCCTCAACCTGGACGGCCGGATGCAGCCGGCCGTCCTGGTCCTGCTGCGGCCGTCCCCGGCGATGCCCGCCGACACCGAGTGCGAGGACGTGCCCGGCGGCGCGCAGTCGGAGACCTACTTCACCCGGGACGTCCCCCGGGCGATCACGGCCGGGTACCGGGTCTCGGCGCTGCCGCGGGCCTGGGCGGTGATGGGCAACTCCACCGGCGGGTACTGCGCGCTCAAGCTGGCGATGCGCCACCCGGAGGTCTTCCCCAGCGCGGTCTCGATGTCCGGCTACTACCGGGCGGCCGAGGACCCGTCCACCGGGGACCTGTTCCGGGGGAGCGCCCGCCGCCGCGACGAGGCCGACCTGCTGTGGCGGCTGCGCAACCTGCCGCCGCCCGAGGCGGCGGTGCTGCTGGCCGGGGCCGAGCGCGGGGACGGGGACTACGCGGCGGACACCCGGGCGTTCGCCGCCGCGGCCCGCCCGCCGCTCTCCCTGGCGACCGCGACGGTGCCCGAGGGCGGCCACAACTTCCGGACCTGGAGCACGCTGCTGCCGCCCGCGCTGGAGTGGCTGTCAGGGCGCCTGCGGGCCGGCTGAGGCTCAGCCGACCGGCTGCAGCTTCCCGGTGTGCAGCTCGCCGACCCGGCCGCCCTCGCCCTCGTACGTCCAGAAGACCCGGACGGTGAGCGTGGTGAGGTCCATCACATGGCTGACGGTGATGCCGCTCTGCTCGGTCCAGCTGACGAAGTACACCTGCGGGCCGACCTCGGCGACGTGCAGCCGGACGTCCTCCCACTGGCCGGCCGACTCGCCGAGGCCCTCCCAGCGCAGCCTGGTCCCGTCCGCGGAGTAGGAGTTGCGGAAGGCGGCACCGTTGTCGACGTCGAACAGGTAGGTGCGTCCGGCGAAGCCAGGCAGTGGCGCGGTCATCTCGGGTGCTCCTGGGAACGGTCGCGGCGGCCGCGGCCGGTGCTCCGGCCGCACCCCCCAACCTAGCGGACCGCCGGGGACCGGCGGCTTGAGGTTCCCGCGGGGGAAGGTCCTAGATTCGTCGGCGTGACGGACCAGAGCGAGCACCTGCTCACCATCGGCGCGATGGCGCGGCGCACCGGCCTGACCGCCAAGGCGCTGCGCCACTACGACCGGGTCGGCCTGCTGCGCCCCGCCGAGGTGGACCCGGACACCGGCTACCGGTACTACCGCGCCGGGCAGGTGCCGGGGGCGCGCCTGGTACGGGCGCTGCGCGCGGTCGACCTGCCGCTGGAGCAGGTCGGGGAGTGCCTGGCGGCGGGCGGCGAGCCCGAGCTGGTGCAGCGGGTGCTGGCCGGGCACCGGCGGCGGCTGCAGGCGCGGCTCGACCGGCTGCGCGGGGCCGTCCACCGGACGGATCATCTGATCGAGGAAGGGATCGGCACGGTCATGGGTGAGGAAGCACAGGCGGTCGCCGCGGGCGACGAGCGGCAGCTCGCGGTGGACCTGTTCAACGGCGTCTGGCGGCTGCTGGAGCAGGAGGACCGCTCCGCGGCCGACGACGACCGGATGGTGCACATGGCGCACGCCTCGCGGTACCACTGGGGGCAGGTCGGCGCGCCGGTGAACCTCGGCCGCGGGGAGTGGCAGTGCTCCCGGGTGTACGCCGTGCTGGGCCGGGCGGAACCCGCCCTGCACCACGCCCGGCGTGCACTGGAGCTGTGCCGGGAGCACGGGATCGGCGACTGGGACCTGGCCTTCGCGTACGAGGCGCTGGCCCGTGCGGCGGCGGTGGCGGGCGAGCCGGAGCAGGCCCGTGCCTGGACCGAGCAGGCGCTGTCCGCCGCCGAGGAGATCGCCGGGCCCGAGGACCGCGAGCTGGTGCTGGCGGACCTGGAGAGCATCCCCGGGCAGCCCCGGTTCTGGTGACCGCGCGGCCGGGGCCGCGGCTGTGAGGGACATCTCATTGTCGGTGCACGACCCATCTGCCTAGCCTGCACGGGATGCCCGGCTGGGCAGACCCGCGGTCGGGACGCCTAGTCCTGTCCACCCGACGGCGGTCACCCGATCACCTTCTGGACAGGAGCGGGGGAACCAGGTTTGTTGCCGTCGCGCCCCCGCTCCCGCCGGAGCCGGGCGCGCGGCTAGGGGTGAAGCCGCTCCCCACCGGCGGCCGGGCAGCCTCGTGCCCGAACCCGACAGCTCACCTCGCAGGCGTCGCAGAGGATCCTCCATGCGACTTTCGCCCACCCCGGCACGCCTCGGCCTGCTCGCCGGCGCGACCGTGCTCGCCGGCGTCCCGCTGGTCGGCCAGGCCTCGGCCGCCACCCCCACGGTGACCCAGGACAGGCTCTCCCCGACAGCCATGGCGGCCGACACCGCCGCCAAGGCGACCCTCACGGTGCACTCCTCCGGCTGCTTCACCGCCAAGACGCTCGGTGTCGGCGTCCGTGACGCGGCCGGCCACAACCTGGACTTCCCCGGCAACGCGAGCAACGTGCAGATCTGCCCGGGCGGTGTCACCTTCACCAGCGCCGCGCGCACCCTGCCGGCAGGCACCTACACCCAGTTCGGGTTCTGGCAGGACTCCGCCAACGCCTGGCACAACCTGCCCTCGCAGACGCTGACGGTCGGCGGCTCGGCCACCCCCGCGCCGGCCCCGACGCCCACCCCGGCCCCGACTCCCACGCCGACCCCCACGCCGACGCCGGCCCCCGCCCCGGCGCCCGGCACCGGATCGCCGGTCCCCGGCAAGGCGCTGACCTGGTCCGACGAGTTCGACAGCCTCAACACCACCCGCTGGACCACCGACAAGAGCAGCTCGTACAAGTACGGCAA
>NZ_JBEZIR010000125.1:0-26696 GCF_040651175.1 Kitasatospora sp. NPDC048540 | reverse complement strand
CCAACGCCGTCGCGCTGCTTGGCCAGGGCCCGGGCCTCGGCGAGCTTGCAGAACGCCAGGACCCTCGGGGCGGCGTGCCCGCGTCCCCGGGCGTACGCGGCCCGGCGGCCGCGCCGACGCGATCATGCCCAGTGGGAGGGCCCGGCTAACGGGGACCGCCGTGGCGGCCGCCGTCCGTGACCCCGGGCGGGCGGTCAGGAGAGTCCGGTGCCCGCCTGGTCGGCGGCCTCGTCGGCGGCCCGCGCCTCCCGCCGCCGGACCACGTCCTGACGGCGGGTCACCACCGCCACGGCGCCGAGCGCGGCGGCGGTGAAGGCGAGCACCCCGAGCCAGGGCCGGTCCACGGTGTGTCCGAGCGCGTGGTCCATCGAGTAGCGTCCGGCGCCCGCCACGCCCAGCGAGAGGCCGCAGGCGCCGAGCAGGGCGGGGTACTCGAAGCCGCCGCTGGTGACGAAGAAACCGGCCGGGGCGTGCACGGAGATCGCACCGGCCATGGTGCCGGCGACCACCGACCCGGCGACCGGGGTGGCGAGGCCCAGCACCAGCATCGCGCCGCCGCCGGCCTCGCCCAGCCCGGAGGCGATGGCGCTCTGCCGGCCGGGCTCGAAGCCCATGTGCTCCATGGCCTGGGCGGTGCCCTCCAGGCCGCCGCCGCCGAACCAGCCGAACAGCTTCTGCGTGCCGTGGGCGACGAGGACACCGCCGACGGCGGTGCGCAGGGCCAGCAGGCCGAGGTCCTTGCGGTACAGACTGGTCATGGTGACGCCCCTGGGTCCGGTGGCACGGCCGGCGCCGCGTCCGTCCTTCCCATCCCAGCCCAGCGGCCGGGGCCGCTCGACCCGGGACCGCCATTCGGGCTAATCCGTAGCCCGATCCGTCCGACCCTGGAGCGCCGTGCCCGACCACGCAACGACCCCGGCCCACCCCGGTGACCTGCCGGTCTACCGGCTGCCCGGCGCGGGCGTGACCGACCCGGCCGCGTTCTGGACCGCGCTCGGCCGCGCGGTCGGGGCGCCGGGCGGCTACTACGGCCGGAACCTGGACGCGCTCGCCGACTGCCTGCGCGGCGGCTACGGGCCGGTGCCGCCGTACGTCCTGGAGTGGGAGGACGCCCAGGTGGCCCGGCGGCGACTGGCCGGGTGGCCGGGGGCGGCGCGGGACGGGGGGCCGAGCTACTTCGAGGCGATCGTGGCGGTGCTGGAGGAGGGCGGGGTGACGGTCCTGCTCCGCTGAACGGAACCGGCCCGTCACCCCGCCCCCGAGGGCGCGTCCTGCGCGCCCTCGCGATCCCCCGGCTGCCCCGCCCCGGTCAGTCCGCCCGGCGGGCCATCGCGACCCGGGAGCGGGTGAGACCGGCGGCGAGCGCCCAGGAGAGCAGGGGCAGCCCGACCAGCACGGCGGCCAGGTAGGGCCACGGCAGCACCATCGGGTGGGTGCCGAGTTCGATACCGCCGGTGGGATCGACCGAGGCCACCGCGCCGGCGTTCTGCACCTGCTGGACGGCGGCGGCGGGCAGCAGACCGGCCGCCGTCCCGAGCACCGCGCCGACGGCGGCGATCAGGGCGCACTGCAGGCCGGAGAGCCTGCGCCGGATCCCGCTACCGGCGCCGACCGCCGCCAGGGTGGCGAGGTCGCGCTGGGAGTCCGAGGCCGCCAGGCCGGTGGCGATGCCGGCCGCGGCGAGGGCCACCACCGAGGCGGCCACCCCGAGCCCGAGCGCCACCACGTCGTCGTGGCCGCCCCGGTAGCCGCGCTCGACCCGCAGGTCGTTGCGGATGCCGTCGGCGGTGACCGCGGCGGCCGCCCGCTGTTCGGCGGCCGCGGACGGGGCCTGCGCGGGCCGCCACACCGAGCCCGCGGGGGCGAGGACGAAGCCGGCCCGCCGGGCCGCGTCCGGTGACAGCACGGCCCGGACCGAGGGCACCTCGGCCTTGGCCGCCACGGCCGGCAGGGTGAGCGTCGAGGCGGTGTTGCCCTCCGGTCCCGTGGCGCCGAAACGGGTGAGCGCCAGGGTCACCGATCCGTCCTTGACCAGGGCGGGGTCGAGGACCACCACCCGGCCCTCGGCCAGCGCGCCGGCCGCCTCGGGCGCGTCCGCGCCGAGCAGGTTGTGCAGGAGCGCGGCGTCGCCCGCGACCAGTTCGCCGAACTGCTGGGCGTCCGGGGCGACGGCCGGCCTGCACCGCGGGTCGGTCGCCAGCAGCCGCTCGGCGTTCTCGGTGGTGATCCGGGCGCCGTAGCTGTCGGCCGGCAGGCCGGACAGCGGCGGGCAGAGGTTCTCCGCTGGGGTGGTCAGGGCGATCCGGCCGCAGAAGCCGCCCGGGGTGCCGTCGCAGGCGCCGTAGCCGACCGTCTGCAGGTCGGCGCGCGGGCCGAGGCCGGGTACCGACCGCTCGACCGCGGCCCGCGGACCGGCCGGGTCGCCGGCCTGGACGCGCAGGGTGACGGCGCCGGACGGGGCCGACGGCGCGTACCCGGCGCGGTCCGCCGCCGCGGTGCCGGCCTGGAAGGTCAGCACCGCCACCGCGCCGGCCACCGCCGCCATCACGGCCGCGACGGCGGGCGCGGTGCGGCCGCGGTGGCGGCCGGCGTCGCGCAGCGCCAGCCGGGGGCCGAGCGGGAGCAGCCGGGCGAGCCGGCCGAGCCGTCCCACCAGGAACGGGACGCACAGCACCAGGCCGAGCTCGGCGAGCACCGAACCCGCCGCCACCACCCTGGTGCGGTAGCCGCTGCCGGCGCCGAGCAGCGCGAGCGCCGCGCCGGCCAGCACCGTCGCGGCACCGAGCAGGGTGAGCCAGCGGGCCGGCGGGCGGATGGTGCCGCGGTCGGCGAGGGAGGCGGCCACGTCCTGCCGGGCCGCCTGGACGGCCGGGACGACCGCCGCGAGGACGGCCGTCAGCAGGCCGATCGCGGTGATGCCGAGCAGGTCCGCGGGCTCGACCGCGAAGTGGCCGAAGCGGGCACCTGACCGGCTCTCCAGCCAGGGCCGGCCGAGGGCCACCGCGAGGGCGCCGAGTCCGGCGCCGGCCAGTGCGCCGACCCCGCCCAGCACCACGCCGCCGGCCAGCACCACACCGCGTACGTGCGAGCGCTCACCGCCGCCGGCCGCGATCAGGCCGAGCTGCCGGCGGGAGCGCCGGGCGCCGACCGCGAACGCCGGGCCGGCCAGCAGCACCATCTCCAGCAGGGCCATGCCGACCACGGTGGCGGCCACCGTGGACTTCTTGTCGGCGGCGAGCACGGCCTCGGTGTGGGAGCGGGAGCCGTCGCGGTACAGCGGGACCTCGCGGTCCGGCGGCGGGTCGGCCAGCACCGTGCGGGAGGCCACCGTGAAGCCGTACGCGTTGGCGTGCTGCACGTCCTGCCAGCCGAGGCCACCGCCACCGGGGACGGTGACCAGCCAGCCGTGGGCCGCCGGGTCGCCCGCCGTGGACCGCCCGGCGGCGTTCAGGACGGGTTCGAGCAGCCCGGACAGCTCGCCCGGCCGGCCGATCAGGCGGTCGACGCCCAGGTCGCCCGGGTACTCGACGGCGGCGGTGATCCGCAGCGGCTGGGCGGTCCCGGCCAGGGTGGTCTGCTGGCCGACCTTCAGCCCCGCGTGGTCCAGGAAGGCGGTGGTCGCCGCGACCTCGTGGCTGCCGGACGGCCAGGCGCCCTCGCGCAGGGTGGTGAGGCCACGGGCGGCGGGGGCGCCCAGGTCGACGCCGTAGGTCTGCACGGGCAGCTGCCCGTAGGCGGTGCTGGTGCCGACGTAGCCGGTGGGCGTCTCGACGGGCAGCAGGACGGCGCCGCGCGGGAGGGCCGCCTCGACCAGCCGCTCGAGGGGCTGGCCGGCCCGGGCAGCCTCCTCCTCGGTCGGGGTGGGTTTGGCGCCGCTCCTGGACAGCACCAGGACGTCACCGGCCGGGTCCGGCGACTGCTGGAGCCGCCAGCCGGGCTGCCGGGCCGCCACGTACGCGTCGGCGGAGCCCATCACCCGGGTCGCCTGTTCCTGCGGGGTCAGCCGGCCGCTGCGGGCGGTGATGTCGGCGGCGGTGACGCCGAGCACCGGGAGCGCGACCATGGCGATCACCAGGGCGCTGCGGCCCTTGGCCCGCAGGGCGTCGCGGCGGGCGATCCGCAGGGCGGCCCGCCAGGCGGAGAGCTTCACCGGGCACCGCCGTGGGCGCCGGGGACGGTGGGGCCGGTGGCCTCGGCGGGGTCGGTGATCCGGCCGTCGCGCAGCACGACCACCCGGTCCGCCCAGTTCGCGTGCCGGGGTTCGTGGGTGACCATGACGGTGGCGGCCCCGGCGGCGCAGCGGGAGCGCAGCACGGACAGGACGGCTTCGCCGGTGGCGGAGTCGAGGGCGCCGGTGGGTTCGTCGGCGAGGACCAGGCGGCGCTGGCCGATGAGTGCCCGGGCGATGGCCACCCGCTGCTGCTGGCCGCCGGACATCTCGTCCGGGAAGCGGTCGGCGAGTTCGGCGATGCCGAGTTCGTCGAGGGCGGCGAGCGCCTCGGTGCGGGCGGTCCGGCCCGGGGCGCCGTCGAGTTCGCGCGGGATGGCGACGTTCTCGGCGGCGGTCAGGGCGGGGATCAGGTTGAAGTCCTGGAAGACGTAGCCGACCGAGCGGCGGCGGACGGCGGCGACGGCGTTGCGCGAGAGCGACCCCAGCGGGCGGCCCTCGATCACCACCCGGCCGGAGGTGGCCCGGTCCAGGCCGCCGGCGAGGGCGAGCAGGGTGGACTTGCCGGAGCCGCTGGGGCCCATCACCGCGACGAACTCGCCGGGGCGGACGGCCAGGTCGACGCCGCTGAGCGCGTGGACCCGGGCCGCGCCGCGGCCGTGCACCCGGGACACCTCCTGCAGGTGCAGGACGGCGCCCCCGGGTTCCCTGTGCTGTGTCGTCACTCTTCGGTTCTCCTCGCGTACGGGTGCTGTGCGCGGCCGCCCCCTCGGTGCCTGCCGCGCCGCCGGGTGGCCCCGGCGCTGGCGCATACCGAGTATGTATACCCGGTATGCTCATGGGCGGCAAGGTCGACAGCGGCGGAGCCGAACACCCCGCCGGCCGGAGCGCGGCCGGGCAGTCGTGGCCGAACCATCCCGACCGGGGGCGGACCCGCCGCGGTGCGGGCCGGGACGGCCCCGGCGCCGAGCTGCCGCACGACAACGGCGCTCACCCCGCCGGGGCCCACCGCGCGCCCGGAACCCGGGCCACGGGCTCAGTGAAGGGCGGCGGTGAAGGTGCGGGCGCGGTCGGTGATCTCCCGCCAGCGGCCCGCGGCGACCAGCGCCGGCGTCACCACCTCGCTGCCCGCGCACACCGCGAGCGCACCGGCCGCCAGGAACTCGGCGGCGTTGGCGGCACTCACCCCGCCGGAGGCGATCAACGGCGTGCCGGGGAACGGGCCGTGCAGGTCCCGCAGGTAGCCGGGCCCGAACGCGCGGGCGGGGAAGATCTTGACCGCGGCCGCGCCCAGGTCGACCGCGGCCGCGACCTCGGTGGGCGTCAGCGCGCCCATGATCACCGGCACCGTGCTCACCGCCGCCACCTCGGGCCGCAGCCCCGGCGTCACCAGGTACTCGGCGCCCGCGTCGACGGCCTGCCCGGCCGCGGCGGCGGTGAGCACCGTGCCCACCCCGATCCGGCAGCCGGTGCCGGCCGCCGTCGCCCGGCGCAGGTGCGCCGTGACGCCCGGCGTGGTGAAGGTGAACTCCACCCAGCGGATACCGCCCTCGGCGAGGGCGGCGCACAGCGCGGCGGCGTCGGGGATCGCCGGGGCGCGGACCACGGCTATCACGCGGTCCGCGGCGAGCGGACGAAGGACGGTCATCGGGTCTCTCCGGTGGTTCGGCGGCGCAGGGTGCGGCCCGGCAGGGCGCCGGTCGGACGGGAGTCGTCGATCACGGCGGTGCCGTTGACGAACACGTACGGGAGGCCGGCCGCGGGCCGCCGCGGTGCCTCGAAGGTGGCGGTGTCACGGACCGTCAGCGGATCGAACAGCACCAGGTCGGCGGCGTACCCCCGGCGGATCAGCCCGCGCCGGTGCAGACCGAGCCGGCGGGCCGGCCGGCCGGTCATCCTGGCCACCGCCCCCTCCAGCGTGAGCACGCCCAACTCGCGGGCGTAGTGGCCGAGGTAGCGCGGGAAGGTGCCCCAGGCCCGGGGGTGCGGGCGGGCGCCGGTGAGCAGCCCGTCGCTGCCCGCGGTGTGCACCCGGTGCCGCATGATGGCGCGGACGTTCGGTTCGTGGCCGACGTGCTGGAGGATGGTGGTACCCAGCCGGTCGGCCACCAGCAGGTCGAGGAAGGCCTCGGTCGCACCGCCGTCGCCGGCCAGCTCGGCGACGGTGCGTCCGACCCGGTCGGCCAGGCGCGGGTCGCGCACCCCCGAGATCTGGACGGTGGCCCAGTCGGCGACCACCCCGTGGCAGCCGTCGCTGCCGGACTCCTCCATGTCGACCCGGATCCGCGCCCGGGCGGCCGGGTCGGCCAGCCGTTCCAGGGTGCGGTCCGGACCGCCCTCGGTGGACCAGGAGGGCAGCAGCGCGGCCAGCGTGGTGGAGCCCGGCAGGTACGGGTAGCTGTCCATGCTGATGTCCAGGCCGTCGGCCAGTGCGGCGTCCACCAGCGCCAGGAACTCCTCGGCGCGGCCCGCGTTGACGCCGAAGTTCATGGTGGCGTGGGTGAGGTGGAGCGGGGCGCCGCTGCGCCGGGAGACCTCGATCATCTCGGCGTAGGCGGCCAGCGCCCCGGCGCCGTACGAGCGGGTGTGCGGGCAGTGGTAGCCGCCGTACGCGGCCACCACCCGGCACAGCTCGGTGAGTTCGGCGGTCGGGGCGTACATGCCGGGGGTGTAGGTGAGTCCGCTGGACAGGCCGACCGCGCCCTCGCGCAGGCTCTGGGCGAGCAGCGTCCGCATCCGGGCGAGCTCCGCCGCGGTGGCGGGCCGGTCCTCCCAGCCGACGGCCAGGGCGCGCAGGGTGCCGTGCGGGACCAGGTAGCAGGCGTTGGCGGCGAGGCCGGAGGCGTCCAGGCGGTCCAGGTACTGGCCGACGGTGCGCCAGTCCCAGGCGAGGCCGTCCGGATCGCCGTTCCAGCCGGCGAGTTGGCGGCGCAGCCGGTCCAGGGTGTCGTCGTCCACCGGTGCGTAGGACAGGCCGTCCTGGCCGAGCACCTCCGAGGTGACGCCCTGGCCGACCTTGGCGAGGTGCGCCGGCTCGGTGAGGACGGCCAGGTCGGAGTGGGCGTGCATGTCGATGAAGCCGGGGGCCAGCACCAGTCCGTCGGCGTCGATGGTGCGGGCGGCGGGGGCGCCGTCGGGTTCGGTGATCACGCCGCCGGTGACGGCGAGGTCGGCGCGGCGGCGCCCGGCTCCGGTGCCGTCGATGATCCAGGCACCCCGGATCAGCAGGTCCGGCATCAGAAGAAGGTCCTCACCAGGTCCACCACGCGCGGGACTTCGGCGTCGGCGGAGTCGAGCACCGGGATCAGGGTCCACTTGTCGAAGGCGGTGCACGGGTGCGAGATGCCGAGCCGCACGACGTCGCCGATCCGCACGTCGGCGTCGCGCAGGAACGCGTGCTGGTCGTTGAGCGCGCTGACGGCGCCGGTCAGCGGGCCCCGGCCGCGCACCAGTTGGGGCTTCGGCAGGCCCAGGTCGTACGGCAGGTCACGGCGGCCGCCGTCCAGCAGGGCGAGGGCGGGCTCGGGCCGGGAGACCACCCGGGCCCAGCCGTGCAGGGCGGCCCGGAAGGGTTCGGAGTCCGGGGTCCGGCCGAACGGCGAGATGCCGCGGTAGAAGCCGTCGTCGTGGGCGGCGTACGCGCCGGAGCGCAGCACCACCCGGGTGCGCGGCCCGGCCAGCGGCGCGAGGTGGTCCGCGACAGTGTCGAAGAAGGCGCTGCCGCCGGCCGTGACCCAGACCTCCTCGGTCTCGTACCGGCCGGTCAGCTCGTGGTGCAGCTCCGCGAGGTGCGCCAGGTAGCGGATGACGGTGGCGACCGAGTCGTCCGAGCCGTCCGGGCCGAGCGGTCCCTCGTAGCCGCTGACGCCGGCCAGCCGCAGGCCGGGCGAGGCGAGCACGGCGTCGGCCACCTCGACGGCCTCGGCGACGGTGCGGGCGCCGGTCCGGCCGCCGCGGGCACCGAGTTCGACGCAGACGTCGACCGGGGCCGGGGCGCCGCGCAGCGCCCGGTCCATCAGGGCGACGGAGTCGGTGGAGTCGACCCAGCAGGCGAACCGGAACTCCGGGTCGGCGGCCAGTTCACCGGCCAGCCAGCGCAGGCCGGCCGGGTCGAGCAGGGAGTTGGCCAGGTGGATCCGGCGCAGGCCGAAGGCGCGGCCGACGCGCAGCTGCGGCAGGTTGGCCAGGGTGATCGCGACGGCCCCGGCGTCGAGGTGGCGCTGCCACAGCGCGGGGGCCATCGAGGTCTTGCCGTGCGGGGCGAGCTCCACCCCGGCGCGTTCGCACCAGCCCGCCATGGTGCGCAGGTTGTGGTCGAGGGCGCCCGAGTCGAGGGTGACCAGCGGGGTGCCGAGGTCGTCCAGGGTCGGGCCGGTGGCCAGGTACTCGGCGACGGTGCGGCCCGCGGCGGCGGCCGGCACGGCCTTGAACCGCCAGTCCAGCCGCTCCTCGGCGAGCGCCGCCACCCTGGCGCGGTCGATGGACGCCACCGGGGCCACCCCTTCTCTGTTGCGTTTTCCGCAACGGTCGTTGCACAGCTTGTGGACGTGATCTAACCTCAGGTCCAGACCACTGGTCAACGACCCCGCCCCCGCCCGTCTGGAGCCGCCCGGTGACCACCCCCGCCGCCGTCTGTCTCGGTGAGTCGATGGCCGTGCTGATGCCGGAACGGACCGGCCCGCTGGAGGACGCCGAGACCTTCCGGCGCGGCTTCGGCGGCGCGGAGTCCAACGTCGCCTGCGCCCTGGCCGCGCTCGGCGTCGGCGCCGCCTGGATCAGCCGGGTCGGCGCGGACGGCCTCGGCCGCAGCCTGGTGGCCCGGATCGCCGCGCACGGCGTCGACACCTCGGCGGTGTCCGTCGACCCCGACCGCCCCACCGGCCTCTACCTCAAGGAGACCGGCGCGGGCGACGGGCACCCGTACGACCTGGGCGCCGGCCGCAGCCGCCTGCACTACTACCGGCGCGGCTCGGCCGCCTCCGCGATGGGCCCCGAGGTGCTGGCCGACCCGGTGGCCGCGCCGCTGCTGGACGGCGCCCGGCTGATCCACCTGACCGGCATCACCCCCGCGCTCTCCGACAGCTGCCACCGGCTGGTGCGCTCACTGCTGGCGGTACCGGGCCGCCGGATCAGCTTCGACCTGAACTGGCGGCCCGCCCTGTGGGCCGGCCGGGACCGGCAGGCGCTGCGGTTCCTGATGAACGGCTCGCAGATCGTGCTGCTGGGCGCCGACGAGGCCCGCGAGGTGCTCGGCACCGACGACCCGGAGGCCCTGCGCAGGCTGCTGCCGCGGCCCGAGGTGCTGGTGCTCAAGGACGACGGCCACCGCTCGACCGCCATCGCGCCGGACGGCTCCGCCCTCGCCGAACCCGCCCTGCGGGTCGAGGTGGTGGAGCCGACCGGCGCCGGGGACGGCTTCGCCGCCGGCTACCTGGCGGGCGTCCTGCGCGGCCTGCCCGAACGCGGCCGGCTGCGGCTCGGGCACCTGACCGCGGCCGCGGCGCTGACCCACCGGCGCGACCTAGCCGTCCCGCCGCCGCCGGAGACGGTCGAGCGGCTGCTGGCCGCGGACGAGGCCGGCTGGGCCGCCGTCCGGGTGGACGCGGCCGGCTTCCACCCGGGCGGCGCCCGGTGAGCAGCACGACGGTCGCCCGCGCGATGCGCCTGCTGGCCGAACTCGCCGAGGGCGAACGGACCCTGGAGCAGCTGGCGGCCGTCCTGGACGCGCACAAGAGCACCGCGCTGCGGCTGCTGCGGCCGATGGAGGAGGCCCGGGTGGTGCAGCGCGACGCCGCCCACCGCTACCGGCTGGGCCCGCAGCTGTTCGCGCTGGCCGGCCAGGCGCTGGAGCAGCGCGGGGTGCGGACGGTGGCCGCCGGCCACCTGCGCGAGCTGAACGCGGCCACCGGCCAGACCGTGCACCTGGCCGCCTACGAGGGCGGCGAGGTGGTCTACATCGACAAGTACGACTCCCGGCACCCGGTGCGGATGTACTCGCGGATCGGGCTGCGGGCCGCGCTGCACTGCGCCGCGGTGTCCAAGGTGCTGCTGGCCGGGCTCCCCTTGGCCGAGCGGCGCAGGGTGGTGGCGGGGATCGAGCTGACGCCGTTCACCGCGAACACCCTGACCACGCCCGAGGCGCTGCTGGCCGAACTGGACCGGGTGGCCGAGCGGGGCTGGGCCCGGGACCGGGCCGAGCACGAGTCGTTCATCAACTGCGTGGCCGCACCCGTCCGGGACGCCACCGGCCGGGTGGTCGCGGCCGCCTCGCTGTCGGTGCCGGACGTGCTGCTGCCGTACGAGGGGGTGCTGGCGCTGCTGCCGCAGCTGCTGGCCACCGCCGCCGCCATCTCCGCCGACTGCGGCCACCGGGCCGCCGGCTGACCGACCGACCGACCGACAGGAGCGATGCAGATGAAGACCGAGGTCCGTACCGACGGCGCGCCCGCCCCCGCCTGGGTGTTCTCCCAGGGCGTCCGCACGGGGCCGCTGCTGCAGGTCTCCGGGCAGGGCCCGCAGGACCCGGCCACCTCCGCGTACCTGTACCCGGGGGACGTGAAGGCGCAGACCCTGCGGACCCTGGAGAACGTCCGGGCGGTACTGGAGGCGGGCGGCGCGACCGTCGAGGACGTGCTGATGTTCCGGGTCTACCTGACCAAGCGGGAGGACTTCGACCCGATGAACGAGGTGTACGGCGAGTTCATCGCGCGTCACCTGCCCGAGGGCGGGGTGAAGCCCTGCCGCACCACCGTCTTCGTGGAACTGCCGCACGAGGCGATGCTGGTGGAGATCGACGCCCAGGCGTACATCGGCTGAGCGGCCTGCGGGCGGGCCCGGCCGTCAGCCGCAGAGGCCGTCGACGTACTCCTCGAAGCCGGGGAACTCGGCCTGCGCGGCGGCGACGATCTCCGCCGCGGGACGCCGGGCACCGGGCGCGTGGCGTTCGGCGATCGCGGCCAGCGCGGGCATCGGGTGCTCCGGCCGGTCCGGGTACTCGACCGCCTCCAGCGGGCCGAGCCCGGCGGCCAGCAGCCACAGCAGGTCGGCCAGCGAACCGGCCGCCACCCCCGCCTCGCCCTCGGAGCCGAGGAAGACCACCGGCTGCTCGGCCACCGGCCGGCCCGGGCGCACCAGCCAGAAGGCGGCGTAGCCGCCGGTGCCGTCCTGGCCGAACACCCGGAACGCGGCGGCGTCGGCCTCGGGGTTCCCGGTCCAGGACAGCAGCCAGTCGGCGGTCTCCTCGGCCGCCAGGAAGGCGTCGAACGGCTCGTAGTCGATGCCGTCCTCGGCGTAGTCGAAGGCGGACCCGGCCACCTCGGCCAGGGCTGCGGGGAGGGTGCGGTCGTCGGTGATCGTCATGGCGGCAGGGTAGGGCCTGTCCCACCGTTCGCGTCGGATCAGCGCGCGGCGGTGGGCGCCCGGCCGGGCGGGCCGGCGAAACGCCCACGTACTGGGTCGGACCTGGGCGATTCGGCGGTGCGTCCGAGCCGGGGGCGCCGCCCGGGCGGAGCTCCGGGGGCGGAGCGTGCGGGGACGGGCCGCTCAGCCCGGGGCGATCAGCGGGCGCCAGGGCACCGGGCTGGAGAGGATCATCGAGCTGGCCGGCTGGCCGTAGCCGGCCAGCCGGTCGATCAGCCGCTCGAAGGCGGCCATGTCGGCGACCCCGATCAGCAGGGTGCAGCAGGCGCCGCCGGTCACCCGGTGCAGTTGGAGGACCTCGGGCCAGTCCGGCACCGCCGGGTCCCGCAGCAGGCAGCGCGGGCCGTAGCACTGGATCGACACCAGGGCCATCACGGCCACCCCGGCCCGGGCCGGGTCGATGTGCGCGTGGTACCCGGCGATCACCCCGTCGGCCTCCAGTCGGCGGACCCGTTCGGCGACGGCCGGCGCGGAGAGGTTCACCCGGCGGGAGAGCTCGTTGTAGGACAGGCGGGCATCGGCCTGCAGTTCGGCCAGCAGCAGGCGGTCCACGGCGTCCATCACGGCTCCCTCCGGTCGGCGGGCACCGGCTCCGCCCGCCGGCGGTTGCGGTTCGCAGAGTCCGGCTTTGCGTTCGGAAGGCCGAACCGGGCGAACGGCTTTCGTCCGCAAGGCTGACAGCCGCATCGGATGCCCGTCGCCCATTCAAGAGCAGCGCGCGCCGCCGCACAATAGGTGCCACCCCGCCGGTAGGCGGGCGATCCCAGGCGCTCCAGGAGGAACCGGTATGAATGGGGACGCCGCAGACCGGCCGAACCTCTCCTTCCGCGACGGGGAGGAGCCGGGCACCGGCACCCCGTACGCCCGCTACGTCCACCTCGACACGCTGCACAGCCTCCAGCAGCCGCGCAGCAAGGTGCCGGCCGAGCTGTCGTTCATCATCACCACCCAGGTGATGGAGCTGCTCTTCGACCTGCTGCAGCACGAGTGGACCTCCGCCCAGCACGCGCTGCGCGAGGACGATCTGACCGCCGCGCTCGCCGCCCTGGGGCGCGGCGCCCACGTCCAGGACGTGCTGGTCTCCTCCTGGGACCTGCTGGCCACCATGACCCCGGCCGAGTTCAACGGCTTCCGCTCGGTGCTCGGCGAGGCCTCCGGCTTCCAGTCCTCCGCCTTCCTGCGGCTGGAGTTCCTGCTCGGCAACAAGAGCGAGTCGCTGCTGCGGATGTACGAGCAGTCCCCGGCCACCCACGCCGACCTCGCCGCCGCGCTGCACGCCCCCAGCCTGTACGACGACGCGCTGGCGCTGCTGGACCGGCGCGGCGTCGCGGCGCCGCACCGGCCCGTCCCCGCCCGCCACCGGCCCAGCGAGCAGGTCGAGCAGGCCTGGCATACCGTCTACTCGGACCCGGAGCTGGCCGAGCTGGCCCGGCTCGGCGAGGCCCTGCTGGACACCGCCGAGCGGGTCACCCGCTGGCGGCAGCGGCACTACGCCGCGGTCAAGCGCTCGATGGGCGCCAAGCCCGGCACCGGCGGTTCCAGCGGCCTGAACTGGCTGAAGCAGTCCGCCGACCAGGACGTCTTCCCCGAGCTGTGGAACGTGAGGAACGCCCTGTGACCGCCACCCGCGCCGACTGCGCCGCGCTGGACGCCGCCGACCCGCTGGCCCACCTGCGCGAGGAGTTCGCGCTGCCCGCCGGTGTGCTCTACCTGGACGGCAACTCGCTGGGCGCGCTGCCCCGCGGCACCTCGGACCGGATCCGCCGGATGGTCGAGCTGGAGTGGGGCGAGGGCCTGATCCGCAGCTGGAACGACGCCGGCTGGTACCAGCTGCCGCAGGGCCTCGGCGAGCGGATCGCACCGCTGGTCGGTGCCGCGCCCGGGCAGCTGGTGGTCTGCGACTCCACCTCGGTCAACCTGTTCAAGGTGCTCGGCGCGGCCCTGCGGCTGCGTCCCGGCCGCACCGCCGTGCTCGCCGAGCACGGCGCCTTCCCGACCGACCTGTACATCACCGAGGGCGCGACCGCCCTGTTCGACGGCGTGGAGCCGCTCCTGCTGCCGACCGCCGCCGACCTCGGCCGGCTGCTCGACGAGCAGGTCGCGGCCGTGGTGCTGTCGCACGTCGACTACCGAACCGGCGAACTGCTGGACATGGCCGCGATCACCGAACAGGTGCACCGCGCCGGGGCCCTGATGATCTGGGACCTGTGCCACAGCGCCGGCGCCCTGCCGGTCGCCCTGGACGACTGCGGGGTCGACTTCGCCGTCGGCTGCACCTACAAGTACCTCAACGGCGGCCCCGGCGCGCCCGCCTTCCTGTACGCCGCCGAACGCCACCAGGCCGACGCCCGGCAGCCGCTCAGCGGCTGGTTCGGGCACGCCCGGCCGTTCGCCTTCGAGCCCGGCTACGCCCCCGTCGACGGCGTGCGGCGCTTCCTGACCGGCACGCCCCCGCTGCTCGGGATGGGCGCCCTGGAGGCCAGCCTGGACGTCTGGGAGAAGGCCGACCTGCACGCCGTACGGGCCAAGAGCCTCGCGCTGAGCGGCCTGTTCCTCGACCTGGTGGCGCCGCTCGGCCTGCCGTCCGTCACCCCGGCCGAGGACGCCCGCCGCGGCAGCCAGGTCTCGCTGCGGCACCCGGACGGCTACGCCGTGATGCAGGCGCTGATCGCGCGCGGGGTGATCGGCGACTTCCGCGCGCCCGACCTGCTGCGGTTCGGCTTCACCCCGCTCTACCTCTCGTACACCGACGTCTTCGACGCCGCCCGGCACCTCGCCGAGGTGCTGGACAGCGGCGAGTGGCGCGAGGAGCGCTTCAGCCGGCGGGGGGCGGTGACGTAGCGAAGGCGTTCTCCAGCGTCTCCCAGGACAGCGGCCGGGCGGCCGGGATCCGGGTCTCGTGCGCGACCTGGACGATCCGTACCGCCAGCCGGTGCACCGTCAGCTCGTAGCGGCCCCGGGACCGGCCGGTGCGCATCAGCCCGTACAGGCCGCCGCCCAGCGGGTCCGGCCCCGGGCCGACGTGCTCCAGGCCGAGCCGCCGGGCCGGCTCCGGCAGCAGCGCCGGCTCGGTCGGCAGCCACTGCACCGGCACGATCCCGCTCGACCAGCCGGCCGCCGCCCTCGGCGCGCGCTCGGCCCGCCGGGCGAAGCCGTACCACTCCCGGCCGCAGCGGTCGTCGGCGAAGTACTGCGGCGAGTACAGCGGGACGAAGACCCGGCAGCCCGCCAGCGCCTCGGTGATCTGCCAGCGGGCCCAGCTGTCCAGCTCCGAACCGCGGTCGGCGAACCCCGCCGGGACCGCCGTCGGCAGGTCGGTGAGCTGCAGCACCTCCTCGCTCAGGTCGTCGAACAGCTGCTCCACCCAGCGCCCGGCCGCCGGGCCGCGCGCGTAGCTCAGGAAGAAGTACGGCCGCGGGACCTCCAGCGGCTGCACCTCGCGCCACCGGCCGCCGCCGTGCGAGGGCCGCACCGCGGCCGGCCCGAGACCCAGCGGCAGCGCCGCGTTGCGCGACAGCGGGAAGGTCCGCCCGCCGTCCGGCTCCCGGACCCCGAACGACGGCGCGGGCTGCTCGAACAGCGCCAGCGAGATCACCTGACTGGCCGTCAACTCCCGTGGCAGCGCGGGGTCGCCCTGCCGCAGTGCGGCGGCCAGGCAGCCCGCCACCGAGCGCTCGGCCGGATCCCGCACCCCCATCACCAGGTGCCCGTCCAGCTGCACCGCCGGGGCGGGCGGCGCCTCCGCCGACGGCTCGGCCGAGCCGTCCAGGATCAGCAGCCGCTTGGCGGCCGCCGCACCCGCCACCACCGCCGCCACCGCCTGCCAGCCCACCGCGGGCACCCGCTCCCCGGCGGGGGTCGCCGGCTCGGTCCCCGGCAGCGGCGCCGGACCGCCGAGGTGGACGATCAGCGCGTCCTCGGCCTCCTGGGCGGCCCGGCGCAGCGCCCGCAGGAAACCCTCCGGGTCGTCCTCGCCGAGCCAGATGTGCCGCCGGTCCAGCCCCACCAGGTACGGATCGGCCAACGCCTCCGCCAGCCCGGCCAGTTCGCGCAGGGCCCGGTACTCGTCGGGGGTGCGCGGCTCACCCGGGTCCTGCCGGGCCGTGGTGAGCAGCAGCACCGCCCGGGAGCGCTCCGGGTCGGGCAGCCCCTCGGCGGCCGGTGCCGCGGCCGGGGGCTGCGGGGTGCCCGGGCGGTGGGCGGCGCCCGGGGTCCGCCCGGCCGGCTGCCCGGGACCGGACGTGCGGTCCCGGTCCTGGCCGCGGTCCTGGCCCTGGGTCCGGCCGTCGGCCCCGGCCCGGTCGAAGGGCCGGAACTCGGCGCGGCCCCGGGCCCCGAGCAGGTCCAGCGCGTCCGGGTCGACCAGCGCGAACGGGCGCTGTTCCAGCAGTGCCGCCATGCCGCCGCGGTCGGTGGGGGCCAGCGCCGGGAACGGACTGCGGGCGGCGCCGCGGCCGGAGGCGTCGGCCAGCTCGCCGCCGATCCTGGTCAGCAGTTCGACGGCCTGGTGCGCCAGCGAACGCGGCACGGTACCCAGCAGGACGTCCCGCACCCCGGCCCGGAAGTCGTAGTAGCCCTGGCGTCCGGTGTGCTCCCGCAGCAGCCCGCTGACCACGATCTCGGCCAGGTGCTGCGGCTGCGGGCGGGCGAACCCGGCCCGCTGGAGCAGCCGCATCACCGGCAGCGCCGGGGTGGTCAGCGCGGTCAGCCCGGCCAGCGCGAAGGCCTCCCGGGAGGCGGTGGAACGGAACCGCAGCACCAGTTCCTCGGCGGTCAGCTCCTCCGGCTCCGGACCCGCGCCGCCCTCGGCGCCGCACCGGTCGGCGCCGACCAGCAGCGCCGCGCCGAAGACCCGTCCGCCGGTCGGACTGCCCACCAGCTGGGCCCAGTTGGCCAGCCAGTTGGCCGAGGGTTCCAGCACCGGCAGGGCGACCGTGCCGGGCGGCCGGGCTGCGGCGGCCGGGGCGAAGCCGTACCCGGCGGCCGGCTGGCCGGCCTCCGATGCGGTGAACTCCCCGGCGGCGGCCGGTACCGCCGCCAGCGGCCACAGCCGCTCGGGCAGCGGCTGCACCACGGCGACCGGCACCCGGCGGGCCAGGCCCAGCATGGTGCGGTGCCAGCGGTCGCCCGCCGCGCCGGGCCGCCACTGCGGGCCCATACAGTCGCTCAGCACCAGCACGGCGCTGCGGCCGTCGGTCGGCCGGCACTCGGTCAGGGCGCCGTCGGCGCCGAGCCGGGCGGTCTCCACCGTCCGGAAGGCGCCGGTCTGCTGGAGCACGCCGCGCAGTTCGCGGGCGAGCGGACGCCACATCGCCATGGTCGGGCCGCAGTCCAGGACCAGGTGGACGTCGAGCCAGCGCTCGGTGTCCGGGCGCAGCACCGGCAGCCAGCGCAGCCCGCTGCCCTCGCGCGGTGCGGCGGCATCACGCGGCGCGGCCGGCCCGCGGGGCCGTTCCGGGGAGCGCAGTGCCTCGGCGAGCCGGTCGGCGGTGGCGGCCTCGTCCAGCAGGCGGCGCCGGGGGTGCGCGACCCGGCGCTTGAGCGGGCGCAGCGCGCGCTGCAGCATCAGCGGACGGGCCAGCATCGGGGGGCTGGCGGCGGAGACCGGGGCGGCGTCGGTCAGCCCGTCGGCCGGGTCGAGGGAGGGCAGGTGCAGGGCGGTGCGGGCCGGTCCCGGCTCCTTGCCGCCGCCCGCGGTCCAGCCCGCGCCGCCGGCGCCGGCGCCGCCGGGCCCGTCCGGGTCCCGCCCGTCCTCGCCGGGCGGGGCGGCCGGTTCCGGCTCGGCGTCGGCGCCGGCCTCGGCGCCGCGGGCGGCCAGCCAGAGCAGCTCGGCCAGTTCGACCGGGCCGGGTTCGCCCAGCCCGAGGCCGGTGAGCAGGGCGGCCAGCCGGTCGAGGCCGCCGGTCTCAGAAGACATCGTCGTCCCGGCCGCGGCTGAGGTAGGGCATCACCTGGGCGGCGAGCGCCGCCCGGTCGGCGGCGTCGGCCAGTTCGGGCCGGCTGGTCAGGTAGATGGCGTTCAGCAGCTGGTCGGTGGCCAGTTCGCCCTCCTCCCGGCGGGACAGGAAGACCTGCACCAGCTCGTCCACCAACTCGGCGTCCGCCTCGGGCAGGTGGGACTTGACGATGGCCTCCAGTTCGGGGCCCTGCGGCCGGCGCAGTTCCAGCACCACGCAGCGGCGCAGGAACGCGGCCGGGAACTCCCGTTCGGCGTTGCTGGTCAGCACGGTGAACGGGAAGGCCCGGCAGCGGACCCGGCCGCCGCGGATCGGCGCCCGGGTGCCGCCGTCGGCCGTCAGCACCCGGGCCTCGGGCTGCTGCGGGGCGGCGCGGACCAGTTCGTCGATCTCGTACTGGCCCTCCTCCAGGACGTGCAGCAGGTCGTTGGGCAGGTCCAGGTCGCCCTTGTCGATCTCGTCGATGAGCAGCACCCGGGGGCGGCCGTACGGCAGCAGGGCGGTGCCCAGCGGGCCGAGCCGCAGGTGTTCGTCCAGGTCGGAGGAGCGGGCGTCCGGGCCGGCCTGGTTGGCGGCGTAGAGCCGGGACAGCGGGTCGTACTGGTAGAGGCCGTCGCGCAGGCTGGAGCGGCTGGTGACGTTCCAGCGCAGCACCGGGCCGAGCCCCAGCTCCCGGGCGACCGCGTACGGCAGGCTGGACTTGCCGCCGCCGGGCGGGCCGGTGACCAGCAGCGGGCGGCGCAGGTGCAGGGCGGCGTTGACCAGTTCGACGGTCTCCCGGGTGGGGCGGAAGGTCTGGGCCCGGTGGCCGACCGGGGTCGGTCCGGCCCCGTCGGGTCCGGCGGGCCGGTCGAGCACGGGGCCGCCGTCGAAGGCCCGCCAGGGCGGCGGGGCGGGCAACTCGGCGATGCCGTCGTGGGGTTCGGCGGCGCCTCGGTAGATCCGCTTCAACGGCATGGGCCTGTGCTCCTGGTCGGTCTCGCGTCGCCGGTGGGCGCTGAACGGGGTGCGGTCGGGGCTCGGGGACTTCTCGCGGCCGGTCACGGGTCGGTGCCGCGCAGCGGTGGTGCGGTCGGGACGGTACGGAACGGACGGGCCGGGCTCGGCACGATCTGCGGGTCCTCCCAGAGCAGCACCAGGTCGGCCGCCCAGTGCCCCCGAGGATCGTCACTCTCCTCCACCCGGTGCCGCAACTCCTTGACCCGGCGCGGGAGATCGGCAGGCCCGAGATCGACCAGTTCGGCCGCCAGTCTGGCCAGGAACTGCTCTCCGCGGCAGCTGCGGGCCGGTGCGTGCTCGGTGGGGCACGGGCACCGGGCCCAGAGCACCGCGGGGGCGCCGGCCTTGAGTGCCGCGGCCAGCAGCCGGTCGTAGGGGGCGCCGCGCGGCGGGCCGGGGAAGGCGGGCAGCTCGGGGCGCTCGGGCGGGCGCAGCTGGTGGTACAGCTTCTTGTGGTCCGGCGGGTCGGCGCAGGCCAGGGCGTGCAGCCGGGTGGTCCGGTGGTCCCGTAACGCGGCCCACTTGCGCTCCAGTTGGAGCCGGTCGGCGGGGTCGGCGCGGCGCTGCTCGTCGACCACGACGACCGCGTGGTCGGCGCCGAGCGGGCCGTAGTCGGTGTCCCTGGCCCAGGTGTGGACGGGCTCGGTGAGCAGCCGGCGGGGCAGGGCGAAGACCACCAGTTCGGCGCCGTCGGTCTCCAGCAGGCCGAGCTCGTGGTCGATGCGTTCCCGGACGAACCGGCGGATGCCGGGGCCGAGCCGCAGCGCGGCCCGGCTGTGCGGGTCGACCGTCCGGCCGGCCCGGACGGCGGAGACGGTCACGTGGAACAACGCCCGGCCGGCCCCGCTCGGGCTGATCTCGACCAGGATCGGGCGCCAGCGCTCGCCGCCCGGCGCCGCCGGGGCCGCGGGCGGCGCGGCAAGGGACCCCGCGGCAAGGGACCCCGCGGCGGGGGCTCCTGCGGCGGGGGATCCCGGGGCGGCGGGCGGCGGTTGGGCGGGGTCGTCGTCGGCGAGCGCCCAGTCGGCCAGCCAGCCCCGCAGGTCGGTGCCGAGCCGGATGGCCCCCGCAGCTTCGGCGGCCTCGGCGGTGCGGCTCACGAAGGCGACCGCCGGGTGGGCCCGGCCGGGCGGCGCCAGGGTCTCGGTCAGCAGGTACCAGCAGGCCTCCCAGAGGGTGGCGGGCCGGGTCGGCGGTTCCTGGCAGCCGAGCGGGCCGACGGCCGAGCGGTACAGCTCCAGCGGATCGGCCGGAGGTGCGGCACCGACCAGCAGCAGCCTCAACTCCCGTACGGCCAGCGGTGGCAGTGGCAGCTGCGGCAGGCGGTCGGCGAGCTGCGGCACATAGCCGGCGATCACCTCGCCGGGCAGCATCCGGCCGAGCCGGACCGCCGGACGGCCGCGGTCGCCGGGGCTGCGCGGGATGCCGAGGGTGTCCTGGGCGGCGGTCACCATCCCGACCACCTCGCCGGTGTCGGCGATCACCACCGGTCCGCCGCTGAACCCGGGCGAGAGCGGCATCCCGGTGCCCTCGTGCTCCAGTTGGAGCTGCTCGCCGCCGATCCGGAAGCCGCCCCTGGTGAGGCGGACCTCGCTGCTGAGCCCGCTGTCGTGGCCGACCGGGAAGCCGTACGCGGCGAGGGCGGCGCCCTGCCAGGCCCAGCGGTGCGGCGGGGCGAAGACCGCGGGTCCGGCCACCTCCGGCGGCACCGGGCGGTCCAGCAGCAGCACGGCCACGTCACCGCCGCCGGCCGGACGCCCGGGCCAGGGGCCGCGCAGCACCACGGTGGCGGACAGCGCGGGGTGGTCGGGGCGGTTGACCAGGCGGACGGTGGCCCGCCGGGCGCCGTGCACCACGTGGGCGCAGGTGAGCACCTCCCGCTCGGAGATCAGCATGCCCGCCCCGACGCTGGGGGCGGCCGCCTCCGTGTCGATCCGGACCAGCCAGCGGACCTCCTGCATCGGCGGGCTCAGGGCCGGTCCGGGCTGCCCGGACGGTCGCCTCCCCAGGAGAGTCTGACGGTCAGGTGGGCCTCGCCGCCGGTGCGGGCTATCAGGGCGCCGGCCTCGGCGGTCAGTTTCACGCCGAACTCGATCTCCACCCCGTCGGGCCGGAGCGTGCCGTCCCGGAACACCGCGAGTGCGGCCGCGGCGGCGGCCCTGACCCCGTCCAGCGCCTGCTCGAACCCGGCCCGGGCGTGCCGGACCTGCCCGTCCACGCCCCGGCCGACCGGCTCCATGCCGTAGGGGGCGCCGTACGAATCCGGGTGGCCGTCGGCGGCGGCGGTCTCGACGCGGACCACGGCGCCCTCGTCGGTCAGGAACTCGATGCAGTCCGGCACGGCGCGCCCCCGGGGAGGTTGTGGTGGCCCGATCTGGTCTGTGGCGATCGTTGCACAGCCTGCACGCACCACGCAGCAGTCAAACCTGATCCGGATGTGAGCTGTCTCCCCGTCAATTCACGCGACACACAAGCAGAATCATGCATATCGTCGGCACCATGGGACCTTTGGAGCCGAACTACGCCGAACTCGCCTTCGGACTCGTGGTGTTCTTCCTGATCTTCGCCATGCTCGCCAAGGTGATCCTCCCCCGGGCCGAACGAATACTCGCCGAGCGGCGGGACGCCACCGAGGGCCGGCAGGAACGCGCCGAGGCGCTGCGGGCCGAGGCCGACGCGACGCTGGCCGCGCTGCGCGCGGAGATCGGCGCCGCCCAGCACGAGGCCGCCCGGATCCGCCAGGAGGCCACCGACGAGGGTGCCGCGCTGATCGCCGCGATCCGGGCCGGGGGGCAGCGCGAGCGCGCCGAACTGGTCACCTCCGCGCGCGCCTCGATCGCCCTCGACCGGGAGCTGGCCGAGATCGAGCTGCGGGCCGGGCTCGGCGAGCTCGCCGTGGAGCTGGCCGGCCGGGTGGTCGGCGAACCGCTCGCCGCCTTCGCCGCGGAGCGGGAGAGCGTCGAGCGGTTCCTCGCCGAGCAGGACGGCGCCGCCCGGCCGCAGCGTCACTGACCGCCGCCCTGCTGCCCGGCCGGCGGCCGGGCAGCAGGGGGCGCAGACCGGATCAGCCGTGCCGGCCGCGGCGCCGCCGCCGGGACAGGTGGAACGCGGTGCCGCCGGCCGCCAGCAGGCTGCCCGCCGCCACCCCGACCGGCAGCAGCGGCCCGCTGCCGGTGGACGGCAGCGGCTCGCCCGAGTGGGTACCGGTCGGGGAGTACGGGTGCGTGGAGCCGCTCGGGTGCGGGTGGCCGGAGGAGTGGCTCGGCTCGGGCGTGTCCGAGCCGGAGGCCGTCGGGGACGGCGTCGGGCTGGGCGTGGGCGTCGGTGTGGGCGTCGGACTGCCGGAGTCGGAGGCGCTGGCCGAGGTGGTTGGCGGGGTGGTGGCGCAGTCGGGCAGGTCGCCGTTGAACGGGTAGTTGTGGATCTCGACACCGGTCGAGGCCGAGGTGTGCACCAGACTGCCCGCCAGGTACACCCGGCCGTCCAGACCGGGGGTCGACACGGTGGTGGTGCCGGCCGGGTTGCCGCCGAGCACCGAGCCCTGGAACTGCGCACCGCCGGCGATCCGCGCGGTGGTGGCGTTCGGGAAGTTCCACAGCAGCTTCGGGCCGAGGTCGGTGACCGGGTCCCCGGGGTTGCCCGAACCGGTGTTGGTGCTGACCAGCGCGTCGTCGGCGAGCAGGTTGACGATCACGGTGGCGCCCGCCGGGATGCCCTTGAACACCAGATCGGCGGCCTGCGCGGTGGTGCCGATGGAGTCCGTCACGGTGAAGACCTGCCGGGCGCTCGTGCCGTCGCCGGTGAAGGTGACGGTGGGCCCGGCCGTGGCCACGGTGCCGGTGGCCGTCGCGGCGCCCGCGCACTTCGACAGGTCGGCGATGGTGGTGCGCAGCGACGCGTACTTGTCCCCGGCCGCGGCGTCCTGGATCTGCTGTCCGGGCGGGGTCAGCACGACGCTGCCCGACGTGGTGCCCCGGTGACGGACGTTGCCCCAGGCGGTGGCGGGGGACAGATCGCTCCCGCCGATCAGCAGGCTGCTGGTGGCGGCGACGGTCAGGTTGCCGCCGGTGGTGACGTGGTCGCTGCCGTCCGGCGGGGGCACCCGGGAACCGACCCCGGCCACGCCCATGTTGTAGACCCCGCCGCCGGTCTTGTCGATGGTGATGTCGCCGAGCACCACGACCTGGCCCTCGGCCTCCGCCGCCCGGCCGGTCGCGGTGAACGTCCCCCCGGCGAAGACGCTGATCGAGGCGTCCCGGCCGGCGAAGTTCCCGTTGTGCGCGGGCCGCGGGAACGGGTTCGGGCACTGCGCGCCGGTGCACGCGCCGAGCGGCGGCGGCAGCGGCGCGGCACTGATCAGCGCGGCCACCCCGAACAGCGGCGCGGTCAGCCCGGTGACCACCGCCGCGCGGCGCAGCGCCGTACGGCGCGGCCGGGCGGTGGGCGGGGCGGCCGGCGGGGCAGCGGGCGTGCGGGTCCGTGGTCGCACGGAGGTCTCCAATCCGGTCGGGGAACGGGTATTCGACTGCCACCCAAAGGCCGCCGCTCCCCCGCCCACGGCTGCCACGCCCCGCCGCCGCCCCGATTCATCCGCCCGGCCCCGCCGACCGCCGCGGCCGGCCGGCGGGTAGGTTGGTGACGGCCGACAACGGCCAGGGGAGGAACGGCATGCCGAACGGAACCGACGGCCAGTCACCACTCGCGATCGTCGCCACCACCGCCGAGGTGCTCGGGCACCCGGACGCCAGCCGCCAACTGCTGAACCCGATCGAACGCGAGCGGGCCGACCGCTTCCGCCGGGAGTCGACCCGGCGCGACTTCATCGCCGCGCACATCCTGGTCCGGCTGTGCGCCGCCCGGCAGCTCGGCCTGCGGCCCGCCGAGCTCGCCCTGGAGCAGGTCTGCCCGGGCTGCGGGCTGTCCGGCCACGGCCGCCCCGTCCTCACCGACCGGCCCGGCTTCTGGCTCAGCCTCTCGCACACCGCGGGGGTGGTCGCGGCGGCCGCCGGCTGGGCGCCGGTCGGCGTCGACGTGGAGGTGCTGGACCGGCCGCAGCCCGATCCGGCGCTGCTCGCCCGGGTGCTCACCGACGCCGAACAGGCCCAGGTCGCCGGGCATCCCGACCCCTCGTACGCGTTCCTGCGGCAGTGGGTGCGCAAGGAGGCGATGGTCAAGATCGGCCGGGCCGACCTCGACACGCTGGCCTCGCTGGACCTCTCCGCGCTGCCCCCCGGGCGGCCGGGCGGCCCGGCCGACGCCGTCCACACCTTCGGGGACCTGCACGTCCTCGACCGGGACGACCGGCTGCGCGGGGCACTGGCGGCGGTCGTCAGCACCGTGCCGGTGGTGGTCGGGACGGCCTGAGCCGGGCCGCTCCCCCGCCCACCGGGCGCCGGATAAGCGGGTGTTAGCGTGCTGGCGGCCCTCCCGGGGCCCGGCCGTAGCTCTGCGGCACACCCTTTGCGCGTAAGGATCCCCGCACCATGGCCAAGCTCCTGCTGAGCCTGCACGTCCTGGCCTCGGTCCTGTTCATCGGCCCGGTGGCGGTGGCGGTGAGCATGTTCCCGCGCCGCGCCAAGGAGGCGCTGGCCGCCGGCCCCGACCGGGCGGCGTCCGGGGCCTCGGTCCGGCTGCTGCACCGGATCACCCAGGTCTACGCGCTGCTCGGGATCGCCGTACCGGTCCTGGGAGTGGGCACCGCGCAGGTGATGGGCATCATCGGCGAGCCCTGGCTGATCGTCTCGATCGTGCTGACCGCGCTGTCGGCGGGCACCCTGCTGCTGTCCGTGGTGCCCGGCCAGCAGGCCACCGTGGACGCGCTGGACGCGGGCGAGGCGGCCGGGGAGGAGCTCGGCCGGGCCGAGCGCGCCCTGCGGCTGCTCCCGATGACGGCCGGGGTGTTCAACCTGCTGTGGGCCGTGGTGGTGGTCATGATGGTGATCCGCCCCGGCTCCACCACCGGCGCGTAGCACCACCGCCCGGGGCCTTCCGCGCGGGCTCGGTGGCCGACCAGCGAAGGGACCGATCCGTGCCGGACGCCCCCGTGATCCGCCTCGACGAGCCCGGCTCGTTCGCCCGGGACGTCTTCCACCGGCGCCACCCGGTACTGATCCGGCAGGTGCTGGACGCACTGCCGTACGGGCCCGCGGAGCGCGCGGCCCTGGAACGGCTGCTCGCCGAGAGCACCACCGGCGTGCTGGAGCCGCCCGGGCCCGGTGCGCCGGACCGCGCCGAGTGGCTGACCTGGGGTCAGGGGCTCTGGGGCACCCGGTGGGAGAGCGCGCCGTTCCTGTGGGCGGAGAGCTGGTTCTACCGGCGGCTGCTGGACGCCACCGGCTTCACCGGCCCCGGCGCCCGGCAGGGCGTCGACCCGTTCGGTCCGCTCAAGGCGGCCGAGCTGGCCGGGCCGGCGGTGGACGAGGAGCTCGCCGCACTGGACCGGCTGCCCGGGCTGCCGGAGGCGCAGCGGCGGGCGGCGCTGCTGTCCTCGGCGCTGTGGGGCAACCGGGCGGACCTGAGTTTCGGGCTGACCGCGGCGCCGGACGGCGGGCGGGGCGAGCTGCTCGCCGACGACGGCGCCCTGCTGTGGCAGTGGCTCGAGCGGCATCCGGGCGGCCGGGTCTGCCTGCTGGCCGACAACGCCGGCCGGGAGCTGCTGCCGGACCTGGTACTGGCGGACCACCTGCTGGCGGCCGGACCGGCCGCCGCGGTCGACCTGTTCGTGAAACCGCAGCCCTGGTTCGTCTCGGACGCCACCGCCGCCGACGTGTTCGCGGCCCTCGCCCGGCTGCGCGAGGCCCCCGGGGAGCAGGCGGCGGCCGTCGGCGGGCGGCTGTGGCGGGCGGTCGGCGACGGCAGGCTGGCCGTGCGCACGCACCCGTTCCTGTGCGCGCCCCTGCCGTTCCACGACCTGCCCGGTGATCTGCGGGCGCGGCTCGCGGGCGCCTCGCTGACGATCGTCAAGGGCGACCTGAACTACCGCCGGCTGGTGGGTGACCGGCGCTGGCCGCCGACCACGCCGTTCGCGCGGGCCGCCGGGCATTTCCCGTCCGCCGTCGCGGCCCTGCGGACGCTGAAGTCCGAGGTGGTGGTCGGCCTCGACGGGGCCCGGGTGGCCGAGCTGGACCGCGGCGGCGAGGCCTGGCGCACCGGCGGCGGGTACGCGGTCGTCCAGTTCCGGCCGCAGGGCTGAAGCCCGGCGTGGGGACCGCCCATCGGGCGCCACTGTTGCACATATCTTGCAACTGCAATCTCTATGCCCCAGCATGGTGGCAGCGGGGCCGCCGGGTCGGCCACCGGACGGCTCTCCCCAGCGGGGCGCCCGTCCTTCCTGACCGATGATCGTCTTCCCAGCCGGCGCCCGCCGGGACGCAGCCGCCGGCCCCGCGCACCGCCTGCTCCGCGGTACGGGCAGGGCCTTCCGCTCCCGACAGCGGCACCGCTCCGGCGGGCGCTACCCCGCCGCCTGCCGGGCGTCGGCGGCGCCGCGGACCTCCAGCCCGTCGAGCAGCCGCGCGGTGGCCTCGGCGACGGCCTCGACGGCCTCGTCGAAGACCGCCCGGTTGTGGGCGGCCGGAGCGCGGAAGCCCGAGATCTTGCGGACGTACTGGAGGGCGGCGGCGCGGATGTCCTCGTCGGTGACGTCGAGCGCCATCGGCGGCCTGAGGGTCTTGATGCTTCGGCACATGCCTCCAGTCTGCCGCGCCCGGCGCCGGCCGGGGCGGGTCACGGCAGGCTCGGCAGCACCACGCCGGCCCGCTTCACCGCCCGCGCCACGATCGCCGTCTCCACCCGGTTGACGCCCAGCGGTCCGAGCGTCCCGGTCAGGAACCGGTACAGGCCCTGGTGGTCGGCGCAGAACACCGTCGCCATCAGGTTGGCCGGGCCGCTGGTGGCGAGCACGCCGTGCACCTGGGGGTGGGCCGCCAGCTCCTCCCCGACCGCGGCCAGCCGCCCGGGCGGCACGTCCAGCCACAGGTTGGCGTCGACCGCCATGCCCAGCAGCCGCGGGTCCACGGTGGCGTGGGTGCGCAGTCGGCCGGCCGCGGCCAGCCGGTGCAGCCGGCTCCGCACCGTGGACTCGGGCGCGCCCGCGGCGGCGATCAGCCGGTGCCGCGACACCGAGCCAGAGCATGGCTCCGAAAAACAGGCCG
>NZ_JBEZIR010000124.1:0-26785 GCF_040651175.1 Kitasatospora sp. NPDC048540 | reverse complement strand
CCGTGCCGCGGGGCATCGGCCAGCGCGGTGAGTACGAGCCGGGTCGGCTCCTGCACTTGACGGTCTGTCATGGGAGCGAGCATAGGCCCGCCATCACCATATGTCGATGATCTACCTATGAAGCCTCGAGAGTGAGCTGCGTCTCAACCCGGGCAGGCCGGCCCGGGCCGAGCGCCCGGCCACCTTTCGCGCCCGCCCCCGCCGGCCGCCTGCACGCCGGCAACACCACCTTCGGCCTGCCGGCTCACCAGGAACCGGTGCCAGGGCGTCGAGCAGCGTCTCGTGCACGGGGTCGACCTCGACGTCCAGGTGGACGTCGTGGCCACTGGTCGAGGTGATGGTGAAGGCGAAGAACGAGCGGCAGCCGCACTCGCGGGCCGCCAGGTCGCGCACCGTCTCCTCGGCCTGTCCGCCGCCGACGAGCCGCAGCCGGTGCCGCAGCCGGGTCGGGCCGAGTTGCTGCGGTCGGTCGTTCGGCGAACCGGGCGGGCGAACGGCGCAGCGCCCCGCACCAGGATCGGTGCGGGGCGCTGCGCGGTGTGGTGTCAGATCACGCGGATGTTCTCGGCCTGCGGGCCCTTCTGGCCCTGCGCCACCTCGAACTCCACGCGCTGGCCCTCGAGGAGCTCACGGAAGCCACTCGCGTTGATGTTCGAGTAGTGGGCGAACACGTCCGGCCCGCCGCCCTCCTGCTCGATGAAGCCGAAGCCCTTCTCGGCGTTGAACCACTTCACAGTTCCGGTGGCCATGCTGCTCCCTGGTCGGGGACGGGGTGCGCACTGGTTGCGCATCCCTCGGGTTGAGGTGATCGCCCTGGTCCTCCGACTGCTGAACGAGCGGTACATCGGATCCACGACTGCTGATCAAGAAGGTACCGAACGGCGGCTCCCCGCGCTTGGAAATGGATCTTCTGCGGCAACTCGGCCGGGTCATCGGGAGGACTGACCTGGTCCGAGCCGGCCTGCTGCCGGGCCGGGCGTCGGTCCGGTGGCGGCCGAACGGTCCGATCGGGCCCCGGCGGCCGTGGAACAGGTCACGGTGGCCCGGTGAGCCTCCGCCCAGGGCCGGTGGGCGCGTCGGCGAACTGCGCGGGGCCGTGCAGCCCCTGGCCGCTGCCGCCACCCGTGACCACGAGATCCTTAGGAACCCCCACCTCACGGAGGACTGGGCCGCCCGCCGGGCCGCCCGCCCGCCGGGCCGGCGCCGGGGCTCGGGGCGGCGGCGCTCCGCGGCCGCGCCTGCCTGCGTGGATCGTCAGCAGGCGACGCCGGCGACCGTCGCCGTCGGTGCTGTGACGTTCACGAGCTCGACGGATGAGCCGGTCGGGACCGCGTAGGTGATGGTCTGGTACTCGACGCCCAGCCCGAGCCGCTGGCCCGGAGGGATGGTGATCTCCCATCCGGTGCTATGGATGACCGTGGCGTTTATCTTGGTCCCGATGGTGACCGTGATGACGTCGAGGGCTTTCGCCGAGGCGTTCGTGCTGGCCTCGTAGTTGGCCGTGTAGTTGGAGTTGCGGGTGAACTTCTGGGGCACGCTGGAGGTGTTCTCCAGGCAGTCCTGCACGACCATCCACTTCCGGCCGTAGCTGTAGGGCATGGCGGGGCCGGACCCACTCGAGCCGCTGGCGCCGCCGGAGCTGCCGGGGACGGTGGGCGGGCGCTCGGGAAGAGCCGGAACCTCCGGCCGGCTCGGCTTCTCGGCCTTCCCGATGATTTTGACCTGCTGCATGTCGAACGTCTCACCGACGTCGCCGCTGCTCCAGTTGATCGTCTCCGAGAAGCTGCCGCTGCACCCCATCTCCTCCCACTCGGGGACCAACGGGCAGTCGCCGCCGGAGGCGGCGGCCAGGTTCGGGGCCACCACTGCGGGCAGGGTGGTGAGCAGCGAGGCGCCGAGTACCGCAGCGGCCAGGGAGTTCCTGAGTTTCACTGTTGCTCCTTGAAGGTTCGGGTCGGGGAAGCGGCGACCTGACGGATCCACTGCTGTCCGGCCGCGGCGCAAACACTGACACAGCCTCAGGCTATTAGCTAGGATGAATTCAAGCCATCATGATCACAGCTGAGATGAATGAGCGGGATGGTGTCCGACAGACCGACGAACGGAGAGACGCCCAGTGACGGCAGACGGGCCAGGCGCACCGGACACCCTCGCGGACCGCATCGAGCGGCTCTTCCGGACGGTCCTCCGGCCGGGTGGCGAGCCGTACGGCAACGAGGAGGTCGCACGGGCGTGCCGGGAGGCGACCGGGGAGAGCTTCTCGGCCACCTACGTCTGGCAGCTGCGCACCGGGCGGCGCGGCAACCCGACCAAGCGTCACCTCGAAGCCCTGGCGCACTTCTTCCAGGTACCGCCCGGGTACTTCTTCGAGGACGAGCGGGGCGCCGAACTCGCCGACGAGCTGGCGCTGCTCGGGGCGCTGCGGGGCGCCGGCGTACGCGAGGTCGCGCTCCGGGCGGTGAGCCTCTCGCCGGAGGGGCTGGGCACCATCAGCGACATGATCGAGGCGATCGCACGCCGCGAGGCGAGAGCCCGACACCCCGAGTGATCACGCCAAGGCGATCTCCCGGGGCCGGGGGCCGACACCCCGCCGGGTCCGGTCACCGGCGATACGGCGATACGGCGGGCGGTGCGGGAACGACCAACGCGAAGCAGCGCAGGCTGTGCCCCGCCCGCCGTGAGCCGGTACCGCGAGACGGGCGAAAAGCTGCGCACACCACACCGCCCGGCGGGCGGGTCAACCCCCTCCAGGGGCGTCCCTCGCGGCGTGAGCCGCCCCTGTTCCGCCGGGGCCGCGGTGCACGAGGGCTGCCTCTGAAGGTTTTGGGTGGCGGATGCTGTGCCGGCGCCGGTCGCCGATGGCATTGATGCGGCTGCGCCGGTGGAAGACGGCTTCCCGTGCTGCCTACCTGTGCGAGGTCGCTGCGTTCGGCCCCTCGCGGTAGGGCGCCAGAAAGGTGGTCAGGGCAGACAGCATCACCTCGGGGGCTTCCTCGGCAGGGTAGTGGCCACATTCAGGGAGGACGATGCTCTCCACGTGGTCGGCGGCGAGCTTCATCGTTGCGCCGACCGATGCCCCCAGGTTCTCCGCGCCGCCTATCGCCAGGACGGGAAGGGTCAGTCGTCGTGTCTTGCGCTTCTGGTTCTGTTCGATGGTCGTATCGAGTGCGCGGTAGAACTCGAAGCTGGCTCGGCGGGCTGCCGGATCGGCGGTGAGGGTGTCGACGTAGTGCTGGACGGCGTGGTCGGGCAGTGCCTTCGCGGACTTCGTGGCGAACTGGTGGCCGAAGAAGAGGTGCTCCCGTCCGCTGATCAACTGCTCGTTGATGCCGGCGAGGCGGTTGAAGGCGAAGTGCCAGAGGCGGTCGTTGGCCTCCTGGCTGCCGAAAAGAGGCGGGGTGGGGGAGAGCCCCGGGATTGCGGCCTCGGCGACGGCCAGGCGGTCGATCCGGTCGGGGTGATCCGCGGCCAGGGCGTAGCCGGTCCACATCCCGATGTCGTGACCGACCATGGCGAAGCGCTGATGCCCGAGTGCGTCCATGAGCGCCACCATGTCGCGTGCGAGGGTGCCGGTGTCGTACCCGTCCAGGGGTTTGTCGGAGAGCCCGACGCCGCGCGGATCGACCGCGACGACCTGGAAGTCCTGGGCCAGCGCGGGCATCAGGAGACGCCAGGCGTACCAGGTCTGCGGCCAGCCGGCGTGCAGCAGCAGCGGGGGTCCTTCGCCGCCGGTGACGGCGTGCAGCCGCAGCTCGCCGGTGTCGACGTGCTGGCTGGTGAAGGTGTCGGTGAATCGGTCCGGGAGGTTCGGCGCCCGGGAGACGGAACCGGGACCTTCGGGCGTGGGCGGGCGGTCTGATGACGGTGTCATGATCATCCTTTGCGGCAGGGCTGTCGCGGTTTCATGGAGTGGGCGCGGGAGAGGGTGGAGTCGCGCGGCGCGGTGGTCGCTCGGATGGTGGCGGTGCGGTCGGAGAGCGGCGCGAACAGCATCAGCTCGTTCGCGGTGTGCGCCGTGGCCATGAGTCAGAACCCGGAGCGCGGCCGGCGTCCGTCGACGCGTGGGACGAGGTGTGTGCGGACGTCTGATGCGGCGTCGTCGATCACCGTGCGGCCTTTCGATACGGGAACCACTGGGGCATCACGCTAATCATCTTGGATCGATCGGTCAAAGATAGTTTGACCGATCGATCCAAGATGGGGGTAGGCTCGCAGCGGAGATCGCGAAACGAGAGGTGAACCCCATGTCCGGCCGGAAGCAGTTCGACGTCGGTGCGGCCCTCGACCAGGCGATGCGAGTGTTCTGGCAGCGCGGGTACGCGGACGCCTCGCTCGACGCCCTCGGGTCCGCCACCGGTCTCGGCCGCGGCTCCCTATACGGCACCTTCGGCACCAAGGACGCCCTGTTCCGCCAGTGCCTCGACCGCTACGCGTCGATCTACGGCGCGCAGTTCGAGCAGGCGCTGACGGCGCACCCTGGTGATCCGGTGCGCGCGGTCGAGGCATTCCTCGACGTCACGCTGAGCCGTATCGCCGACCCGTCGGTCCCCGTGGGGTGCCTCATCGCCCAAGCCGCCGCGCAGTCACCGACACTGAAGGAGGAGAACAGCGCTCAGGTACGTGTCCTGCTCGACACGCAGCGCCAACGGGTACGCGCAGCACTGGAGGACTCCTCGGCCGACACCCGGATGCTCGACGAACTCGCCACCTTCGTGGTCGCCGTCAACCAGTCGCTGGCCGTACTGAGCCGTGCCGGAACCTCGGACGCCGAGCTGCGATCCGTCGCCCGGCTCGCGTGCACAACGGTGGCGGACACCCTCGCCCGGGCAGCATCGAAGGACGTCACCCACGACCTTCCCGGGCAATCCATGCTGTGACCCTGCCCGGTAACGACCCGTGGCGTTCAGGAGCCCGAGGAATGCCTCGCGCTCCTTCGGGCGGTCCTGCAGCACGAGCGCTGACCGCGCGAGGACAACCAGAAGGCGGTCGGCCGGAGCCCATCGCATGGTGGTGCGCAGGCAGATTGAGGCGCACGACGTCCGGCGCATTTGGATCGGCCCGTTCGACAGCAGCGCCGTCTGCGACGCCGCCGGCGGCGAACCCTTGCGCCGCAGCGGCGCCGACGCGGCCCTCGCCCTGCTGCGCCGTACCCCTGGGGGAGCACCTCGCCCGCTGGTGGACAACGGCGCGTTTCGCCTGGTCACGGGGTGATCCGGCGCACCCGCACCGCACGGCGCGGACGTTGCCCCGCCCCGCAGCGCGTGCCGCTGGCTGAGGGGGCTCGGTGCAGGCCCTCGGCCGTCTCCGTCTTGCCCGTCTCCTCCTCGGCAACATTGACCATCACCGATCGGCACCACCGACCTCCGCCTCACCCACCTTCACCGCCTTCCCGCCCCGGGCCGGCTGAGGATCGCGTCGCCCTGCTCGCCGCCTGCTGCCGCCACCTCCCCCCGGGGTGCGGTGCTCAGTGTGGTGGATTCGCCGGGTGCGCCGGACGCGCTCCACGTGCGGTGCCGGCCGGCTCGTCCGACTGGGTCGCCGTGGCTTTCTCGTCGGCGGTTGCGAGAATGAAGTACACCGGAGGCAAGGCGAGTTCGGTGGCCGTCAGGACGATCTGGAACCACTGCGGCCAGCCGTGGATCGCGATCGAGGCGATCCGGCCCAGCCCCCCGAGCAGGCAGATGCCGGCAAGCCGGCGCACCGCCCTGGCGGGGACCGGTGACTGCCGGGCGGCCCAGATCCAGGCCAGACCGTATCCGAGGAAGATCGCCCCGTAGTACCGTTCCCGGCTGTCGACGGTCGCACCGGCCGAGCCCTCGCCCGGCACCGAGTCGATGCCGAGAGCGAGGTGGAAGCCGCCGATTGCGACACAGACGATTCCCATGATCAGCACCAACCACCTGAGAAGTCTGGCCATGTAGGGACTGCTCCTTCCGAGCGACGGGGTGCGGCCCGGCTGTCTGTGTGGCGGGCCGTCAGGCGGGTCCTTGGCTGGTCCATGCGCTTGTGGGGCGGGAACCTTGCGGGGCGTTGTGCCGTCGATGCCCGGCCGGTGCCGATGTTGTTGGTCTCCGGTTGTCGGTGTGGTCGCGGGTGGTGCTGACGGCCTTTCCGGCACTGTCGACGGGCGTGCCGTTGGGTGTGTCGGTCGAGTGGGTGGCATGCGTCAGCTGGAACCGGCAGGAGCCAGGTGCTTTCGCAGGAAGGAGATCTGTGCCTGGACGGCCTGTTCGTGTGCCTCGAGGAACGGGGCGTAGTGGCGGCCCGTCAGGTGGATCACCTCGGACGCCGGTGCTCTGCGGGCCGCCCGGAGGGCGGGGCCGGGGAGTGTGCTCCGGTCCTGGTCGCAGACGACCAGCAGCAGCGGGCACCGTATCCGGGAGGCGTGGCGGCCGGGCCGGTACCCGCCGATCCGCAGGGCGAGGCGCGCGGCGACCGTCCGGTCCCAGGTGGTGTGGAGATTGTCGGGGTCCAGGGCCCGGTCGCCGTCCATGGTGTCGGGGGTGGTGAGCGCGGCGATGGTGCCGCGTGTACCGGCCGTCGGGACGAGCAGTGGCGGCCGTCCGGCGAGGCCGCCGAGCGCGTCCGCGATGCCGCGGCCGAACAGGCCGAGCGCCGCTCGGGGGGTCATGGAGCGCAGCGCGTGGGGGGCGATGGCGCGGCCGTCGACCAGCGGGGTCTGTGCGATGGCGCCGGCCAGTCGCGGGTGGTCGGCCGCGACCCGGAAGACGTGGCCGCCGGCGAGTGAGAAGCCCCAGACGGAGATCCTGTCCGGGTCGACGTCGGGCAGTGTGGCCGCGTACTCGATCGCGGCGTGCCAGTCGGCGATCTGCTCGTGGAAGCGGACGATCTGGCGTGGCGTTCCCCCGCTCTCCCCGAACCGTCGGTGGTCGAAGGCCAGGACCGCGAAGCCGGCGTCGTTGAACCGTGCTGCGAACAGGTCCGAGGCCGGTTCCTTCGTCACCGAGGTTCCGCCGGCCATGATCACGCAGCCGCCGTTGGACCCCGGATAGTGCCAGGCGGCACACGGGGTGCCGCTGCTGGCGAAGCGTACTTTCTCCCGTTGCCTGATCGTGGGCACAAGGACCTCCGTGGTGAAGTCGGCCGCTGTCGGGTGCTGTTGAGCCGTGGGCTGGTGTGGTCGCACTGAGTAACCCCTTTCCCGGTGCGCCGCTCGCGGCGCCGGGGGCACGGCCGGTCGGCCGGTCCGGGCCGGGGCGGGTCCGCGGATCGAGGATCCTCGGGCGCTCCTTCCGTGGCCCGGGGGTCGGCCGGTGTCCGCCCGGACGGGCGGTGTGTCCGACATCCATGCTCGGGCCGGAGTTTCCGCACCGGGCTCCGCTCGGCCGCGCAATGGGTGAAACTTGTCTTCATGGCACTCGCATCGGCGGATTCCGTACTGAGCTCCCTGGATCAGCGGCTGGTGGCTGCGCTGCAGTGCGACGGCCGCGTGACGGCGGAGCGGGCGGCGCAGGTGCTGGGGGTCGGCGCCGCCACTGTGCGGCGCCGTCTGCAGGTGTTCGGTGTCGACGGCAGCGTGCGGGTGGTGATCTCGCCGGTCGCGCGGCCGCGGGGTGGCGGGTCGGCCGGGGCGCTGTTCCTGCGGATCCGGGTCCTGCGGGGGAAGCTCGACACGATCGTGGCGGCGCTCGTGGCGCGTGAGGACATTCCGTTCGTCGATGTCACCACCTCGGGGGACGAGATCTTCGCGGTCGCCCGCACCGAGCCGGGTTCACGTGACCCGCTGGTCTTTCGTCAACTGCCGTCCACGCAGGCGGTGACGTCGCTGGAGAGCGCCACGATCCTGCACGTCTTCCGGCTCACCTCCGAGTGGCGTCACCAGATGCTCAGCGCGTCCGAACGCGCGGCGCTCAGCCCGGCCCGGCCGGCCCCCGGGGCGGCCGCCTCCGACCCCTCGGGTCCGTACGGCATCGACACCGACACGCTGGAGCAGTGCCTCCTCGACGCCCTCGCCACCGACGCGCGGCTGGGCGCGGCGGCCCTGGCCGCGCGTACCGGGCACCCGGAGAGCACGGTGCGCCGGCGCCTGGCCCAACTGGCCGCCCAGGGCCGGCTGGTCACCCAGGTCCTGGTCGAGCCGCGCCGCCTCGGGCTGCCGATCGAGGCCAAGCTCCTGCTGCACGTGCCGCCCGACCATCTGGCCGCCGCCGGGCAGGCCCTGGCCGACCATCCGGCGGTGCACGGCGCGTTCGCGACGTCGGGCCCCTCGAACCTGCACGCGGCCGCCTACTTCCCGGACGTGACCGCGCTCTACGGCTTCCTCTCCCACGACCTGGCCGGCCTGGGCATCAGCCACGTCGAGACGGCCATCGTCGGCCGTACCGCCAAACGCACTCCCGCGCCGGTCCGGCCCGACCGGTCGAGGTGAGGCGCCCTCGTGGCGGGGAGGGTCCCGGCGGTGACCGGAGGCGCGGGACCAGCGACGGCGCCGCGACGGTGATCGCGACCGGGGACCTGCCAGGCCCTGCGGCTCGGCCGCCTCGCCCGGGCGCGGCGGACCGTGGCCCGTGGTCGTCAGGTCGGCCCGGTAGTTCCCCTGCTGCCGCCCGGCCCCGAGGCGGTGCTGTGGGTGACACGAGGTCAGCGGCCCCACAGGTCGACGCTGGCCGACCAGGCGATACGCCCCTCGGTGGTGACGAGTCCGCTGGGGGCGTCGACCGGGTCGGTGACGATGGCGCGCTGCGCCGGCTGCCGTCCGCACGGGCGCGGTACCGCTCGACGAGCTGGGTGCCGTCCCGGAAGAAGGAGGCCTTGTCGGGTTCGTGGCCGTCCATGGCGAGGCGCCACCTCGCGTCGCGCTTGGCCGACCGGGTCGTAGCGGTAGGCCCACGAGCCGCAGTCGGGTGTGTCGACACGGCCGACCTGGCCGGGAACAGAGCTGAGCGGCGAGCATCGCGCCAAGGTGCGGCCGGCGCACGCCGTGGCGCGTGCGGTCCCGATCGGCCGTGCTCTCTGCCCGCAGCTTGAGGAGCACCTTCAGCTTGCCGTTTGACGTCCGGCTTCGAACAGGCGGCCCCGGTGATCACTCGTCCGGTGCTCCTGGGACGGCGGCACGGCTACCGGGGGTGTGAACGAGATACGCGCCGGAGGGACGACGGAATCATCTTGAAGCCCTGCGCCCGGCCCCGCATTCCAGGGGGACGCTCGCGCTGTTCTGCCAGCGGCAGAACACCGGCCGGACCGGGCTCGACGATCACTACAGTCCACTCTCATGAGGACGATTACGACGCGCACGGTCGAGTACCCGGCGGACGGTTTGACGATGACCGGCCACCTCGCTCTCCCGGCGGGTGCCGACCGCAGGCCCGCGGTGCTGCTCGGACCGGAGGGCATGGGGCTCAGCGACGTCGAGCGCCGCCGGGCCGACGCTCTCGCCGAGCTGGGATACGTAGCGCTGGCCTTCGACCTTCACGGCGGACGCTACTTGGGCGCCCCCGAGGAGATGCTGGCCCGGTGCATGCCGCTGCTCGCCGATCCGGACCGGATGCGGGGCATCGGCCATGCGGCGCTCGACGTGCTGCGCACCGAACCGCGGACCGACCCCGACCGGATCGCCGCCGTCGGCTACGGCACCGGGGGCGCCGTCGGGCTGGAACTCGGGCGCGACGGCGCCAACCTGCGCGCGATCGGGACAGTCAACGCACTGACCACGGGCCGGCCGGGCGAGGCGGCGCGCATTCGCTGCCCGGTGTGGGCCGGGGTCGGGTCGGAAGACCCGATCATGCCGCCCGCGCAACGGAACGCGTTCACCGCTGAGATGCAGGCCGCAGGCGTCGACTGGCGCCTCACGGTCTACGGCGGCGCCTTGCACGCCTTCCACCACCCCCCGGTCGACCACCCCACGGTCCCCGGCGTCGGCTACCACCCACAGCACGCACAGCGAGCCTGGCGCGACGTCGTCAACCTGCTCGCCGAGTGCCTGCCCGTGACGGAGGATCTTGGGGCATGACCCAGGCAGACAGCCCTGGCGCCAGGCGGACGATCACTCGTCCGAGTGCTCCTGGGGCAGCGGTACGGCCTTCGCGTGATCCCGATCGGGCAGCTTCGATTCAACGAGGATTACGACCCGTACCTGCTGATCGTCAAGGACGGCACGGTGGCGAAGCTCTTCACCTGGAGCGCCGGTTCGGATGATGCCGAACCGTTCCTTCAAGGCCTGTAGCGATCGGAGCGAGCCGCAAGGAAAGCTGGCCTCAGTGGGTGGGCCAGCAGGCTTCCGCCGGCGCGTCGCAGTCTCGAGCCCCGTCGTGGGGGAGCCTGTCGTCCGGATGGCGTCCCCGACCTGCAGCCCGCACGGGACGGTGGTCCGCACGCCCGTCCTGCTTCCCGCAGCACTCCGGGACACCGGCGAAAAACGGCTTGTCTCCCCTGCCGGCGGTCCGGCACAGTGGGCACATCGCGCCGCACAAACCCAGGAAGGAGCGCGAGACGTGAACGCCATTCGTGTCCAGTCGTATCAGCGCTCCTCGAGTTCCCGCAGCAGCGGGGCATCCTCGTAGCGCGTTGACCGGCCTTGTTGCCGGGCCGCCCCGGGGATCGTCCCCGAACGGGCGGCCTCTTTTCGTGCGCCGCCCCTGTGCCGGATGGTGCAACTGGCAGCATGCCTGACTCTGGATCAGGAGGTTCGGGGTTCGAGTCCCCGTCCGGCAGCGCAGTACCGGGAGGGTTGGCCGAGTGGTAAGGCAGCGGCTTGCTAAGCCGTCGTCGGGTGCAAGCCCGCGCGCGTTCGATCCGCGCACTCTCCGCGCAACACAGCACAACAACACAGTCATGGAGGAGCCAGCCGACAGGTGGCGCCGGCCTCGGTCTCGAAAACCGTTGGGGTGCGCGAGCATCCGTGTGGGTTCGACCCCCACTTCCTCCGCCAAGGGCGAGCTGGGCATGGGAGAGCCCAGGGGCCTGTAAAGCCCCCGCTTCGGCTGTGGCGGTTCGACTCCGCCCCCGCCCACCACCACCGCCCCCGCGGTTGCGGCCAGGACTGCGGCACGGGCGCCGAGGCCACTGCAGGAGCTCGAGGCCGATGCCCTCCGCACGTCCAGGACGCCGCCCGCAGCCGGGACGCCCGGGAAGCATCCGCTCGCGCGGAGGGACACCGGAGCAATGCTCAGGACTTGTGGATCAGCTCCCGGGGGCGTGCGAAGGGCGTACCTTCCCGGGTGATTGATCAACCAGTCACCGAGTAGGCCCGCGTTGCAGCGCGGGCTGGGAGGGCACGCCCCTGCTGAGCGTAGTCAATACTGACGGTTCCACCGAGTCCGGCTCCCTGATCGATGAGATCGTCCGCGAGGCGCCCGGCGGATGCTCGCCGCCGCGCTGGAGGCCGAGGTCAACCAGTACATAGCCGAGTTGGCAGCCGAGCGGGACGAGCTCGGGCACCGCCTGGTGGTCCGCAACGGTCACCACCGGCCCCGCATGGTGGTCACCGCGGCCGGGCCGGTCGAGGTCACCGCGCCCCGGGTGAACGACCGCCGCGTGGACGAGGCCACCGGAGAGCGCAAGCGGTTCTCCTCCAAGATCCTGGCCCCGTGGTGCCGCAAGTCCCCGAAGATCTCCGAGGTGCTGCCCCTGCTCTACCTGCACGGACTGTCCTCGGGCGACTTCGTCCCCGCGCTGGAGCAGTTCCTCGGCTCGGCGGCGGGCCTGTCACCGGCGACGGTGACCCGGCTGACCAAGCAGTGGAGCGACGACCACGCCGCCTTCCAGCAGCGCGACCTGTCGGACCGCGATTTCGTCTACGTGTGGGCGGACGGCGTGCACCCCAAGGTGAGGCTCGGTCAGGCCTACTAGGGAGCGCATTTGGTCGTGATCAAGGAAGGGTTTTGGTGAGGTCCTTGATCCAGATCATCGAGGCGCGGAGGTGGAGGCCGGCGAGGTAGCTCTCGGGCCTCTTGTCGAACCGGGTGGCGATGCCCCGCCAGGCCTTCAGCCTGTTGATCAGGCGCTCGACGGTGTTGCGCTCCTTGTAGAGCTGGGCGTCGTTGCCGACGGGCCGGCCGCCCGCGGAGCCTCTCTTCTTCCGATTGGCGGCCTGGTCCCGCTTCTCCGGGATGACGGCCTTGATACCGCGTTTGTGCAGGTGGGCACGGTTGCCGCGGGACGAGTAGGCCTTGTCGCAGGCGACCGCGCCGGGCCGGGTGCGGGGACGGCCGACCGGCCCACGCACCCGCACCTTCCTCAGCACGGGGATGAAGTGCGGGCTGTCGGCGGCCTGACCCTCAGTCAGGACCAACGCGCGACCCAGGAACTGGGCGAGCGCGCCTCCGTGTACTACCTCGGCGAGGCTTCCGCCCGGCCGTCCGGCGGCACCGCTCAGGCCCGGCCCGCGCTCGTGGGTGGCATCCTCGACGTGCTGCTCTCGTTGGCGGTGCCGATCGGCGCGGTGCTGTTCCTGGTCATCGCCGACGTGCGGCTCGCTGGCAGCCAGTACCCGGCGATCGCGATCACGTTGCATCTTGTGCACGGTGGCGAGCGTGGCCCGGTACCTGCGGCGCCGACACCGTCGCCGTTCGGCGGGCTGACCGCCTGGGCCGTGCCGTGCTGTCAGCCGAGGTGGTGCGATCAGGGGGTTGCCCTCCGGGGACTCGCCCGGCCGAGTGCTGCCCTCTCTCACGCAATCGGGTGGAGGGCGGCCCTGATGGCCCATCCGGCTCGCCCGCTTCTGGTGTCCGGCCGCAAGCTGACGGTATCCAGCCCACCCGCGCGCCCGAACGGGGCGGGGTGATCGGACCATCACGAGCGCCCCGCCCTCGCGGTAAGTCGATGACGAACCGGCCGCGGACCTGGGCCTCGTGGTCGATGCAACGCTCGCCGGAGACGTCGACGACGACCTTGTCGATCGAGCCTCCGATGAAGTGGAACGGGGCCTGGTAGTCGGGCGTGACGGGCGAGGCGTCGTCGCGGCCATGCAGATCCCGTCCCCGGCCACGCAGAAGTAGCCGGTCTGGGTGACGATGTCACCGCTTCCCACCTGCTGGGCGTCGATGTCGTCGATGTAGAGAGTGAGGGCACTGGCACTGCACCTGCGGAACGGAGGGCCACTGGGATGGCATGGCACCTGCAACCCGAGACGTTGGACTTCGTCGGTACCGCGCCGGTGCGACTGTCCTTCACCGCGCGTATGGCGGCTTCGCCCGAGGAAGTGTTCCGGGAGCTCGCGCAGACGCCGCAAGGCTGGCCGGCCTGGGTGCGCGTGGCCAAGGCCGGGTACTACGTGGGGCACCCGCCGTACGGCATCGGCACCGGCCGCCGGCTGCGGCTGCACGGCGGCGTATGCGTCAGTGAGACGGTGCTGGCATGGGAGTCGGCGCGGCATTTCGCCTACCGCATCGACGAAGTAAACGTGCCCGGCGTCCGCGCGATGATCGAGGAGTGGCGGCTGACGCCCTGGCCGCGGGCCGCCGGCACCGTGGTGCGCTGGACCATCGCCCTCGACACTGGCCGACCGGCGGCGACGCTGTGCACGGTTGCCCGCGCGGTTCTAGGACGGGCCTTCCAAGGAGCGATGCGGCGCCTGGACGCGCGGATCGCGGCGTCCTCGAATCGCTGCTGAGCCTGCCCGGGCGGGCTTCCCTGCAGGTCCGCCAGCTGCGGTTCACCCGTACCGGGTGAACCGTGGACCGGCCGACGCAGGCACAGAAGTAGCCGGGCTGGGTGACACGAGGCGATCTCTCGGTCAGCGCCGCGCGCCGGTCTCGCGCGTGGCGGGCCGGCGGCGGCGCATCAAGCCTTCCAGTCTGTTCTGGTCGATCCGGCGCAGAGAGCCCAGATCACGAAGATGTCGATGGCGATCAGCACGATGGCCCAGAACGGGTAGTAGGGCAGCCACAGGAAGTTGGCGATCATCCCCAGCCCGACGACGGCCACACCGACGACACGTGCCCAGACGGCACCACTGAACAGGGCCACACCGGCCAGAACGATGAGTATGCCCAGGATGAGGTGGATCCAGCCCCAGCCGGTGGTGTTCATCTTGTAGGCGTAGTTACGGGTGACGACGATCAGGTCGTCCTTGGCGATGGCGGCGATCCCCTCGAAAATTGCCATGGCTCCGCCGAAGATCATCAGAACTGCGGCGAAGACGGTCCAGCCGGTTGCGAACGGCCTCCGGGAAGTCTGGGCACCCGTCGGCGTTCCGCTGACGTTGCTGGCCATGTTCGGGCTCCTTCGAGAACAGCCTCGTCGCCGCATCGGGCGACCTGGTCGGAGACTCCATGTCCAGGCTGCCACGGCAGAAGCCGGGCAGCACCTCCGGACTGCCCCATGCCGGTTCCCCCTGGGGCCGCCCGACGGCACCTGCGGCGGAGGTTGGCGGGATCGGCCCCGGCCGCTGGTGCGGCCCGGGGCCATGGTGGGTCCTGTCAGGCCGTCAGAGCAGTATGGGAAGCCCACCAGATGGCCTGGACCGAAGGGTCGCCGGCACCCCCCATTGCTCGGTGCCCAACGGCAAGCTCGAACGCTTCAGCCGTACCCCGCTCCTCCAGTGGGCCTGCGCACAGCCGCACCGGACTGAGCAGGAGTTGCGCGACGCCCGCCCGCTCAGCACCGACTCACCGCCGCGGACACAACCGCGCTCAAGCACGTCCACGCCGGCCGTAGGAGGCAACCGCAACGGGCAGAACGGCTCGGCCGGCCTTGACCCGGCGCGCGGGGTAGGGCGGACAGGCCCGCTGGATCGGCGATCGTGGGAGTGGCGGCCCCGGAGTCGAATTGCTCTCCACTCGCACAGCTCCGGCCGGACGCCCACGGCAACCGGCTACTTCCCGTCAACGCGCTCGGTGGGCCCGGCCGGCTCGCCGGCCCGACCGGTGGCGGCCAGCAGCGCGATGACAGCGAGTACGGCGAGGAGGATGAGCGCCAGCAGCAGGACGGTCAGCACCGTCGAGTAGCTCCACATTGCGAGAACCAGCGCGAGCACGAGAACCACGCCGAGGGCGATCCAGCGCCGGTAGGAGTCCGTCCAGGTGCCGGCCCGTCCGGTGCGCACCCCGTGGGCACCGCCCCAGTGTGCGGCGGAGTCGGCCATACGGTCCGCCCTCCCGCGCACGGCGCGCGGCAGGCGGCCGGGGCCGGACCCGTAGGCGCCGATCGCCACCACGACCCCAAGTGCCAGCACCGTGCGGATGCTGACCCGCAGGAAGCGCAGCAGCGTGTCGAAGACCGCAGCGGCCGCTGCTGGGGACTGCACCTGCGCGGGCAGGTGATCGAGGTAGTAGCGGCGGATGAGGACCAGGCCGATGGCGAGGACCAGACAGGCGCCGGCCGCTCCCAGCGCGGTGGTCACCAGAGCGTGGCGGCGCCGGCGGGCGAGCAGTACCCCGATCGCGCCGAGCAGCACCGTGAGTACCGGCAGCCAGTTGCCGATGACGTCCAGTGCGTGTGCCAGACCCTTGATCTTGGCCAGCTTGTCGGACTGGAAGAGCACCATGGTCTTGTTGACGTCGGGGATCTTTGCGGCCGGGGAGAGGCCTCGTCCACGAGGTCCTGTTTGACCGTGTCCACGGCTGTGCCGACGTTGAGCGTGACGGTACCGCCCTCGACTTCGACCGCGCCACGGCCGTGACCGGTGAGCACATGTACGACCGCGTAATGCGCACCGCGGTTGGCGTCGACCCAGATGGTCTCGAACCTGTCGCTCTGCACGAAACGGGTGGCCGCCTTGTTGACCACACTGTCGACGGCCTCGTCCAGCTTCGGGCCCAACGCCCTGATCCCGTCCGCCGCCTTGGGCGGCAGGCCCTGGGACTGAAGCCAGGCCGCGATGTCCGAAGTCACCTCGTTCCCGTTGACTTTGACGTCGACCGCCTGGGTGATGCGGTTCACCGCGGCAGCCTCGATGGCCGGGTTCGTCGCGAGGGGTGCAACGGTCGAGACGTACCGGCCGGTGTCCAGCACGATGTCGTGCACCCAGACGGTGAGGAGGGAGACCGCACGAGGATGCAGGTGACCGTGATCAGCACGGCCGAGACGGTGCTCATCGCGATCCGCCCGGCACGCGAGGCCCCCGTCCGGCCCTTTGCGGGTGGGACGGGAGCCGGTGCCTCGTCGGGTGGTTCGGACGGAGGCTGCGCAGGCGGCGTGCTCATGACGCTGCAGGACGACGGGGGCGGCCGGACTGCCGCCGCCTTCCATTGGTACGTACTGTGACGGTCGCCGCACCCGGCGCTACGCCTCCCGAGCGGGCCCGTCCGGCGCCGATGCCTCGGTGACGTCCGGCAAGCCGCCGGAGATGGCGGTCACCGCCCACAGGCCCGTAGTGACCGGTTGATGACGACCCACGATGCCCGTCCCGTCGTCAGCAGCCATAGTGGAGAGGAGAACTGCTTTCGGCGGAAGTCCCGCACCTGGACGGGCGTGGGACGCGCGATGCGCCGCGCTGTCACCCGGTGCCACGTCGTCCACACGACGCAGGAGGAGACATGGCGACACATCCTCACCCGACCAGGGCAGAGCGAGATCTGCGCACGGCGCTCGCCGCGGTGCAGGCGGCGTACGACCGCCTCATGACCGCCCCCAGGCCCGAACCCCGACTGCTGCTCGACCTCCAGCTCCGGACCCGCGAACTGGACGCCGCGGCCGCCCGGGCTCGGCATCCTGCGCCGCAGCGGCGCTCGGAACGAATCCAGTGCCGCTGCGCCGGCGCCGGGCGCGGGGCCCGCTGGATCATCCAGCACTGGGCCTGACCCTCCACCGCAGCGCCCCTACGGGACGCGTCCGACCGCACGGGTGCGAGTTGCCGACGGCTCTCCTCCACCCGCCACGCCGACCGGACCGTTGTCCCGTCCGCCGGCGGCCCCCGACAGACAATTCCCACACGAGAGCACCCGGCTCAAACGATGACCCGCACCAGCGGACGCGCCCGGCCCCCGCACGGGCCGGAGGCACATCCGGGCCGAAGAGTCCCACCGTCAGAGAGCCATCCAGGATGAACGACGACAAGGCCGCCTGCTGCAGCCCCGGCCGATCCGCCCGGCCGCGCGACACCGGGTCAGCCCGGCCGGAGCCGGCCGCTGAGGCTGCTGCCGCGGTTCCGGTACCGGCCGTTCGCCTGGAGGCGGCCCGTTCAGCATGGGCAGCGCCGACGCCCTCGCCTACCCCGAAGACGGCGAAGGGCCGGTACGCCGTGTTCGACTGAGTGCCTTCGCCATCGATCCGCACTGTGTCAGCAACGCCCGGTTCCGCTCCTTCGTCGAAGCCACCGGCCACGTCACCGACGCCGAGCGCTACCAGGCGTCGTTCGTGTTCGGCGGCCTGCTCCCCGACGACTTCCCGCGCGGTCGCCGCCGCACCCTGGTGGAGCGAAGTCCCCGGCGCAGACTGGCGCCAACCCGAGGGCCCACACTCCGACCTCACCGGCCGGGAGAACCACCCGGTGGTGCACGTCTCCTGGAACGACGCGGCCGCGTACTGCGCCTGGGCCGGACGCCAGCTGCCCACCGAAGCCCAATGGGAGTACGCCGCACGCGGCGGCCTGGAGGGGCAGCCCTTCCCCTGGGGCAGCGACCTGCGACCGGATGGCCGGCACCGGATGAACGTGTGGAACGACACCTTCCCCTCGCACAACACCCGCGAGGACGGCTACCTGGGCACCTGCCCCGTCGACGCCTTCGAGCCCAACGACTACGGCCTCCACAACATGACGGGAAACGTGTGGGAGTGGACCGCCGACTGGTTTCACCCCACCTGGCACGCCACCGGCCCCCGGCAGAACCCGACCGGCCCGCCCACCGGTACCGCCCGCGCCCTGCGAGGCGGCTCCTACCTCTGCCACGCCTCGTACTGCCGCCGCTTCCGCGTCTCCGCCCGGATGCCCAACACGCCCGACTCCTCCACCGGCAACATCGGCTTCCGCTGCGCAGGCCCGGCTGGTGGATGACCGGCACGCAGTATCCCCTCTGCGATGCTGGGGTCACTCGCGCCGGTCGACCTGCTCCGCGGGAGATTGCGGCAGACGCAGCGGTGCGCGCTCGGATCGCCCGCCCTGAGGCTCGGATCAGCGCCGGTCCCGGCGGTCGTCCCGGCGGTCTTCACGGTCGTCCCGGCGGTCCTCGCGCCGGTCACTGCGGCGACCGACCCCGTGGGCGACGACAGCTGCCGTACCCGCGACGGCCGCTGTGCGAGCAACGGGGGCGCCGATGACCCCACGTCGTCCTCTGCGCATGGCACCGAGGGGCATCTCACGCACCTTCCTCGTCGGCTTCGATCGAGGCCAGAATGGCCTGGATCGGAATACGTCCGTTGGCGATGAGCTGGCCTCCAGCGCGGCGTGCGGCGGAGGCGAAGGGTGCCGCCCACGTGTTCTCCCAGACCAGCACCCCCGCTGTTGTGCCGGGCTCCATGGCGGCGGCCAGGTTGACGACGTCCTCTTCGGCGAGCAGGCCGGCCAGCTGCGCCTCCGCGGCGCGCAATTCGCCGACGTTGTCGAGGTCATCGACCTCCACTACGTCCAGCTCGCCGTCTGCCCGCTTCGTCAGGATGACCAGGTCCAGGACCCGGATGGTCCCCGAGGTGACCAGCTTGTCGAGTTCTGCGGCCATCTCGCCGGTGAAGTGCGAGGTGGCCGGCGGGAACTCGACGACGAGGTAGTCCACTGGTCCCAGTTCGTCGGTGTCAGGCGATGTCATGTCCGCGCTTCCGTTCTCTCGATGAGCACCCTTTCGAGGTCAAGCGCCTTGCTCGGTGGCCGGCAGGTTCTGAGACTCAAGTTCAGACATGCGTGCCAGCTTGCCCGCTCCAGCGCAGAGCGCCCACATGATCAGGATGTCGACAGCGATGAGCACGACGCCCCAATGGGGGTGGACGGCCGGTCAGAGGAGGTTGACGATCATGGCCAGCACCCTCCGAGAAGCAAGCCGGATCGGTCCTCGCTGGTCGGAGTGGGTCCCTCAACTGACTTCAATTGCCAGGCTTGCACGGTGGCCGTAGGTCCGCATCCTGGACGAAGCCCCAGCCTGGAGGGGACAGATGCCGTCTGTTTCGCGTGAGATGTCGGCGCGGACCTGCACGCGTTTCGGATCGCCGACGGCATGGTCCCGGCTGCGCCGCCAGCGCTTCCGGAAGGCCGCAGGCCGGAGGTCACCGTCGATGGAGGTCCTCAGCAGCGCCGTCACGGTCACCGTCGCTCTGAGCGTCTGCCTGCACGGCGCCACCGCTCACCTGCTCGGCGCTCGTCGCGGTGCTTGATACACCCGGGCGCTCGCAGCCCGCGCCGAGTTCTCCGAGAAGGTGGAGCTGCCCGAGGAGAGCGTCGGCACACCGCGGGCCGGCGTCGACCGTTGATAGCGAGGCGTCGGCTTGCCGAGCGGGTGCCCGCACTGCGCGGGCACCGGGCGACGGAGTGGGGTGGGTGCCCGCGCCGCTCCCTCGGCCGGGATCGTCTCGACCGGTGGCCGCCGGAGGACCTTCGGGCCGTCTTCGGGGACAATCGGGTCGCATCGGTACCGGTCGGCCGCGTGAGGTGTGGGAATGGCGATGACGGTTCGCGCTGACGATGCGCGGGTGACGGCGGTGTGCGCGGCATTGGGACCGTTCGCGTGGAAATCGTTCACCGCCGATTGGGTGTGCCGCCGGGCGGTGGCCGCGATGGACGGCGCCCGGGCCGTTCCTGCGCAGCGCGGGCGGTCTGCGCAGCGGGAGGGCTGTGTCGAGGCACTCGTGGAGTTGCTGGAGCGTTGCCGATGGCGGTCGCTCACCGTCGAGGGGCTCGGCCGTCTGCTGGTGGGGGCCGTGGAGGCCTGGCGGCAGGAGCGGGCCTGGTTCGACATCCGGCTGGGGCTGCTGCTGGACGGCCTCGGCTGACCAGTAGCAGCCCCAGCGGGCCTGTGGTCCTTACTGGCGGGCCATGTGCATGCGCATCTCGCTCTCGGCGTCGACGATCAGGTCACCGGACAGGTCGACGGTGACCGTGTGCAGGGTGCCGGTGAAGCGGAACGGCGCCCGGTAGTCGGGGGTAACCGCCGAGCCGGGGTTGGCGCCGCAGCACATGCCGCCCGGGTTGAAGGCGACCGGAGTGGTGAACGGCAGCTCGCTCTGACCGACCAGGCGGCCGTCGAAGTAGAGCTGGGCGCGGCCGGGCGCGCCCTTGCCGTGGGCGATGTCCGGCGTGCCGGTGGGCTCGAACTCGAAGCGCAGCGCGTGCCGTCCCTCGGGCACGGGTTCGTCGGAGACGACGTGGTGCAGGGTGCGGTGGACGTAGTTGTGGGCGTAATGCAGGCGGCCGTCCTTGACGTAGAGGGTCCAGCCGCCGGCGTTGGTGCCCTGGCAGAGCAGGACGCCCTCGGCGCCGCCGGACGGGATCTCGACGTCGGCGGTGACGCTGTGCGGGCGGTTGAAGACCCGTGGGGAGACGGCGGCCGGCAGGACCTGGGTGTCGGGGCGGAAGGTGTAGCTGCTCCGGGCCTGGGTGATCTGCGGCCGCTCGACCATCATCCGCTGCAGGACGCTGCCGTCGATCGGCAGCACGTTGTACCTGCCGGCCTCGATGTACCACAGGGCGATCATCTCGATCAGTTTGCTGCGGTGCTCCTCGGCGAGGTTCCGGGTCTCGGCGATGTCCTCGTCGACGTGGTACAGCTCCCAGTGGTGGGCGTCCAGGTCGTCCAGGTCGGCCATGGTGATCGGAGTGCTGAACGGCCGCTCGGCCTCGGCGAACGAGGGGCCGGGCCAGGGGCAGACCGCCCGCCATCCGTCGTGGTCGATGGCACGGTGGCCGAGCATCTCGTAGTACTGAGTGCGGTGGCGGGTCGGTGCCGCGGCGTCGTCGAAGGTGTGGGCGAAGCTGACCCCGTGCATGGGCGACTGGGTGACCCCGCGGATGGTCGCCGGGGGTTCGACGCCCAGTACGTCCAGGACGGTGGGGACCATGTCGATGATGTGCGCGAACTGGCTGCGGATCTCGCCGCGGGCCTGGATTCCGGCAGGCCAGTGGACGAGGAAGGGGTCGCTGACACCCCCGCGGTAGGTCTCCCGCTTCCACCGGCGGAACGGGGTGTTGCCCGCCCAGGTCCAGCCCCACGGATAGTGGTTGAACGTCTCCGGGCCGCCGAGCTCGTCGATCCGCGCCAGGCTCTCCTCCAGCGGCTCGGCCGCGTTGTTGAAGAACTGCGCCTCGTTGGTGGTACCGGCGACCCCGCCCTCGGCGCTTGCCCCGTTGTCGGAAACCACCATGATCAGGGTGTTGTCGAACTCTCCGGTCTCCTTCAGGAAGTCCAGCAGCCGGCCGATGTGGTGGTCGGTGTGGGAGAGGAACCCCGCGAAGAGCTCCATCATCCGCGCCGCGAGCCGCCGTGCGTCGGGTGTCAGCGACTCCCAGGCCGGCACGTCCGGATCGTGCCGGGACAGCTGAGCGTCCGGCGGGACCACACCGAGCTCCTTCTGCCGCGCGAAAGTGCGCTCCCGGTAGGCGTCCCAGCCGTCGTCGAACCGGCCCCGGTAACGGTCCGCCCACTCCTTCGGCACATGGTGCGGGGCGTGCGTCGCGCCGGTGCAGAAGTGCAGGTAGAACGGCTTGTCCGGGGCGACCTGCTTCGCGTCGGCGATGAACGACATCGCCCGGTCGGCCAGATCCGCGGTCAGGTGGTAGCCCTCCTCGGGTGTGGCCGGCGGATCGACCTGGTGGTTGTCGTACACCAGGTCCGGATACCACTGGCTGGTGTCGCCGCCGAGGAAGCCGTAGAACCGCTCGAAGCCCCGGCCCAGCGGCCACCGGTCGAACGGCCCTGCGGCCGACTCCTGCTCCGACGGCATCAGGTGCCACTTGCCGACCATGTACGTGTTGTAGCCGTGCTGCAGCAGCATCTCCGAGAGGAACCCGTTCTCGAACGGGACCTGCCCGTTGTAGCCCGGATAGCCGGTGGCCAGCTCCGTGATCGCCGCCATCCCGTTCGTGTGGTGGTTGCGGCCCGTCACAATGCACGAACGCGACGGCGAACACAGCGCGGTCGTGTGCATGTTGTTGTACAGCAGGCCATCCGCCGCCAGCGCGTCCAGGTTCGGAGTCTCGATCGGGCTCCCGTAGCACCCGAACTGCCCGAACCCGGTGTCGTCCAACACGATCATCAGCACGTTCGGCGCACCCGGCACCGCCCGCACCGGCTGCGGCCACGCCGGACTGGACTCATCCGTCGTACGTCCCACCACCCCTGAGAAGCCCTGTCCCGGCCTGTACTCACTCCACGACGTCTGCGACATGATTGGCTCCGTCCCACCGGCCCAGCGCTGAGACTCCCGGCCGGCCCTCGATCTCCCCGAGCAACACTGCCCCCGTGGCCATGCGGCCGAAAGCCGCCCTCCATGCATCCCGTACCGACCGATGCCCGAGACGTCTACTCGGACCGTGTATGCAGCACCCTGGGGGTCTGCGGAGCCGAAGCCCAGAGCCGTCTCAACGCGGCTCGCTGCGGCCGAACATCTCCACGCTAGGCTGCCCAACTCACCGCTGCCACCCCGGCGACGGCCAGCCGAACCCCCCCTCCGGCAGCACGCGAGCAGCGGCCGGGGTCCGGTCCTCGGGTGGTCTGCTCCACGCGGCGACCACCGGGCGGGCGCCGAACTCCCGGGTCGCGTTCTTCCCCATCGCCGCCGGCGTCACGCCCGCGATGTGCCTGCGTCTGACCGGGGTCGGCTCCCAGTACCTGATGGTCGCTCTCGACGGGAACGACGATCCGTTCGCCGGCGGTCGCGGCTACAAGGTGACCCTGCCGCCCAGCGGGCAGGTTGTCCGTGACCCTGTACGACAACCAGACCCGATCCATGCTCAAGATCCCGCAGCGCCACCCCCGTTCGGGAAGCCAGAGCTCCCCCAGCCCCGCTCGCCGAGGGCAACTGGATCCAGACCCCCGGCAAAGGCTGGTTCGGGATCCTGCGCCCCACCGAGGTCGGCCCGCCGAGTGACTCCGGGTGCACGGCTGCGCCGGTCCTCCGACGCCGACAAGGACGAGGAGGCCCGGCGCGGCCGTGCGCAGGCAGCGATCTCAGGCGGCGCCTGTCACACCTCGCTTCCGAGGCCCTTGGGGCGGTGCGTGGCTGAGTCGGCGGCGAGTGCGTTCTCCCGCAGGTTCGGTTCGGTGGGCAGAGTCCTGGCGAACCAGTCGCCGTAGCGGTCGCCCAGGAAGGGGGCCGAGGCGCCGTGCAGGACGATGCTCAGTCCCACGGTCACGGCGATGACTTCGGTCAGCAGCGCCATACCGGGCAGGTGTTCTTCGAACGCGAGCAGGCCGAACACCACGGAGGCGAGTCCGCGCGGACCGAACCAGCCGATGTAGGCGACGGAAGCCGGACGCAGGCCCGTGCCGATGAGTGAGAGCGCGACCGGCAGCATCCGGACGACGGTGAGGCTGATCAGCGCGTAGACGACCGTGCGCCACGACAGATGTTCGAGGACGGGGCCCAGGATGATCGCGCCGAAGACCAGGAAGCTCAACGGCGCGAGCAGCAGGCCGAGAAGCTCGGTGAACCGGGTGTACTGGGCGGGATCCGGGCTGTTCACGCCGCCGGCCCGGGTGGTCTGTGCCCTGCGTGAGCCGATACCGAAGGCCAGGCCGGCGGCCCAGGCGCCGATGAACCCGCTGCCGTCGACCGCGACGCACAGCACGTAGGTGACGACCGGGACGGCGATCGTCAGGAACTGCCGCCAGTCGGTGGTGCTCCAGCCCCGGTCGACGGACCAGTGCAGCACGTACGCCCCGGCCCAGCCGACCGCGAGCCCGATCGCGCCGCTGAGCAGCAGCGCGCGCAGAAACGTCTCGACGACACCCGGATGATCGTGGCCCTCGCCCGCCGCCGCCAAGGCCAGCACGAAGAACGGGAGGGCGAGGCCGTCGTTGAGTCCTGATTCGACGCCCAGGCCGCCGCGGATCAGTGGCGGGACCCGCTTGTTGGAGAACGCCTGCTGTCCGAGTGCGGAGTCCGTCGGCGCCAGGATGATGGCGACCAGGGCCAGCTCCCACATGCCCAGGCCGGGCAGCAGGGGCCAGGCCAGGAGCCACCCCAGCGCGACGGTGGCTGGCAGCCCAAGGGCCAGCAGCCGCAGCGGTAGGAACTCCTCCGTACGCAGGTCGCGGCGGCGGATCGCCGCCGCATCCGCGAAGATCAGCAGCGTCAGGGCGCTCTCCAGCAGCAGGCTGGTGAACTCCGGATCGTCGGCCCGGTCCAGCAGTTCCAGGCCGAGCGGGCCGATCGCCAGCCCGACGGCCATGAACACCAGGGGACCGGAGACCACGGTCGTCGACAGGCGCCGTGACAGCGCCCCGTAGCCCATGACCACGCCACCCGCGATCACCACGGCCCACTGAACCATCAGCACTCCTCACGCCGGACGTCGATATCGACCCGGCGACAGCACGGGAAGCCCGATGCCCTGACCACGCCGCCGCACCTCACACAGGGAGCGCAGATGCTCACCCTAAGTGCCTGGCCGGGCCCTCGCCCCAGCGCGGCGTAGCCGACGCCGCACGTGTCGCGCAGCCGCCGCGGAGTCGGCTTCGCCCGATCGTGACAGCACCGATCCGGCGACCGGCACCCATGCACTCCCGCCCGCCGGAAGGGTGATGCGCAGGGTGGCCGGTCGTGCCCCCGAGGGATGGAGGGTGCGAGACCTGCGGGCGCCGCACAGCATCGAGAAATGAGCGATCCCCTTGACGACGCGCCCGCCGCGGTATCGACTTCGAGGTCGTCCGGACGCGGCTCGGCACGCGGACCTTCCGCGATGGCATCTCCGACGCCGCCACCAGCGAGAAGGTCTTCGACCACCTCGACCTGATGCACGGGTCACGAGGCACGTGCATCACTGGTTCGGTCCTCCGCTTCCGGCCCCGGCCCCGGCCGGCTGAAGGCCAGTGTGACGACGCCACGCCAGTCCATAGGGGGATCGGCCGCCGGAGCCCCCGGGCGATGCCTCGGCACCAGGACTCGCAGTGCGCCCGGGCGGATGGTGCAGGTGACGGGAGCGGGCATGGTGAGGGCCTCGCCGTCGACGGCGACCGGGATCCGCTCCGCGTCCGATCCGACGAGGATCCGACGGGAGGTCAGGACCTGGAGGCCGGCTGCCCTGGCACCTCGGAGCGCGACCTCGGCCGCCTGGGCCGCGTTGTTCACCCGGATCCCGAAGACCCCCAGCACGCCGAGATCGAGCCGGATTCTGCGGCCGCCCGCAGCCATCGGTTCGGGGGCGGCGTAGGGGTTGTTGCTGACCAGTAGCGCCTGCTGGGACTCCAGACGCATCTCGTCCATCGCGGCGTCGAGGGCGTGGCCGGTGTAACCGAGCAGGAGGTCGGGTAAGGCGTTCAGGGCCGTGCCCGCCTTGGCGTCCCGGTATTCCGGGCGCTGCACGATGTCCGCGTAGACGCCGAACGAGGCCGTGTTGACGAAGGTGCGGCCGCCCACGACGCCCAGGTCGACCCGGAGTTCCTCCCCGTCGGTCAGCGCGTCCAGGCAGCGGGCCGGATCCTCGCGGTCCAGGCCGAGGTCCATGGCGAAGTGGTTCCGGGTGCCCGCGGAGACCACCAGGAACGGCAGGTCGTGCTCGGCCGCCACCTCGGCCACCAGGGCCTGGGTGCCGTCGCCGCCCGCGACGCCGAGCAGGTCCGCGCCATCGGCCACCGCCTGCCGGGCGAGCGCGGCGACGTCCGTCTTGACCGTTGTGTCCAGCAGCACCACCCGGGCGCCCAGCGTCTCGGCCTTCTCGACCAGGCCGAACCGGCTGACCTTGCCGCCGCCGGACTTCGGGTTCATGATCAGCACCGGATGCCGGGGGAGGGCGCCTGCGACCGCCTGCATCCCGGCGGGTTGTCGCACCGCGCGCAGCGCCGACCGCGCGCACAGCACACCGGCCACCCACAGCGCGGTGGCGGCCAGCGCCGCGGGCCACACGTCCGCCCGGGCGTAGATGACCAGGACGGCCACCGGTGCGGCCGCCATGAGCAGCGCCCCGGCCACCCGCACCGCCCCACGATGGGACAGCGCCCACCACGTACCCATGGCTGTGAGCGCCGCGCCGGCCACCCCAACCGCGAGGACGAGCAGACCGCCAGGGCCGCTTGCGGCCACTAACGCCGCCACCGCGCCCAGCGCGCAGGCCAGCGCCAGTCGAGCCAGCAGCCGAGCGCGCGCCGATGCGCCGGAAGGGTGCGACCGTGGCATCGTCCTCACATCCTCTGGCCGGTCCTCATGCTGACCCGGCGGCTAATTTCCGTCAGGTCCGTCCACGGAGCGGCAGCTGAGCGTCACGGCAGCGGCGGGACCCCGTCACCCGGGAGGCTCGAGGGCTTGCACCGCGCGGGGCCACGGGTTCGGAGGATGTCGTTGTCGTCGTCGTACCCGGTCATCTCCTGAGGACCGGGCATTGACGTGGTCAGCGGAGGGGAACAGGGTTCTCCTCCGCCGTATCCCACACATCGACCTTAGGAACATTCCGACCTGCGTGCACCCTCACGCCGGAGACAGACCCGGCCGTCTTTGATGAAGCTGCCTTGAGGCCCGACCAGTGCCTCCGCGCGGAGCTGACGCAGAGCGACTTCGGCCTGGCGAGACCGGAGGCACGGTTATGGGAACACCAGGACGGGCCGATGACCTCAGCCGTGTCGAAAGGGCGGCGGGTGCCGAGACACCGATGCACTCGCCGCGCTCGTCGTACATCAGGCTGCTTCGAACGCCTGCCGAATCAGTGGTGTACCTCCTAGTACTGCAACGGTGCTTGCTGTGATGAGGCTTCAGCTCTTGGGCTGTGGCCTCGTCGCCTGTAGTGGCTGGTCCGGGCCTGGTGTTGGCGTCG
>NZ_JBEZIR010000123.1:0-27184 GCF_040651175.1 Kitasatospora sp. NPDC048540 | reverse complement strand
ATCACCCAGCTGATCCTGCCCGGCGCCGTGCTGGCCGCCCTCTCGCTCGCGTACGTCGCCCGGCTCACCCGGACCTCGATCGGCGAGAACCTGCGACGGTCAGGAACAGAGGTTCAGCGAGATCGCCTCCAACCGGCGGCTCTGCCCGGTCGTGCCCAGCACGATGCTCGTGCCCCGCACGGGAGCGGTCCACCCCACGTCCTGGACGTGCCCGCGGCCGGCGACCGTCCCCGACCCGACCCGGACCTCGAGGGCTTCCAGCCTCAGGCCCTGCCCGGTGGTGCCCACCTGCACCTGCTGACCGTCGGCCGCGTACTGCCACGGCTGCCATCCGATGTTCTGCACGTGGGCGCGGACCCAGAGGCCGCCCGCCCCGCGTGCCGACATCCGGACCGCCTGGATGGAGTCGCCGAGGCCGGTGGTTCCGGCGCTGGTGCCGTTCTGCCCGGTGTAGCCCTGCCAGCCGATGTCCGCGACATGCGCCTGGTAGCGGAGGTCCACGCCGCGGCCGGGTGTGCCGGTGCAGGCGTCGACGCGGTCGCCGGGGTGTCGTTCCGTCGCGCCCCACGTCCGAAGGTATCCCTCGGCGCCGAGCATCAGGTCGTCCACGACGTCCTGACCGCCGGTCACCCGGACGTCCTCGACCCAGTCCGGGACCAGACCGTAGTGGGCGACTCCCTCGGTGTTGATGTCCCAGGTCCGCTGCCCGGTGGTCTGCCGCTCCAGGAGCGAGCCGCCGTCGGCGCTGCGGAACGGGTAGGTCACGGGGTTGGCGGCGGCGTCGCCGCGGGGGCCGGGCTGCTCGCTGACCCCGTTCATGTCGGTGCCGATCCCGTAACCCGTGATCTGGTACTTGGCCCTGATGGCGGCCGTGGACCGCTCCTCGGCGGCGAAGTCCGGTGCGTTGTGGATGTGCTGGGCGATGAAGCCACCGCGGCGGTAGAGCCGCTCGGTCCAGTCGGTGTCCATCCAGCTGTGGGAGGAGATCACCCCCGGATAGGCCGCACCGTCGAGGACGGCGAACGACTGGTTCACGGCCTTGACGCTCATGTGGTCGATCTCGAGCATCATGTGACGCTTCATCATGGCGCGGATGGCGTATTCGCCGAGGCCGGTCAGGCCTCGGGTGTTGCACTGCGCGTCCGCTGCGTACGCGGGAGCCGCGACCCCGGGAGGGAGCGCCTGCTGCGCCTCGGCGGCAAGGCCCAGCCCGATCGGGTTGTCGTGCTGCGGGCCGGTGCACTTCTCGGTCTTCCAGAAGGTACCGGTGGAGAGGAACTGGCCGACGTTGATCGCGGCCCCCACCGTGCCCGTGTCGAACCGTACGCCGCACAGCGCGTTGTCGAACTTGTGGCACAGGAACATGCTGCGCACGCCCATACCGTAGAGCTCGTCGAGGCCGCGTTCGATGTCTTCGGGTCCGCACTGGGGGATGTCGAAGACCTGCTTGCAGCCGAACGGTTCGGATGCCTCCACGCCGAGGATCACGGCCAGCTTGCCCTGGCCGATCACCTGGCGGGCCTGGTCGCTGTCGGTGACGATCCGGAACCAGCCCTTGCCCGGACCGCCGTACATCGCGTCGACGTACGCCTGGAGCTCGTAGGTCTTCCGGGCCTCGAGACGGATGGCGTCCATCTCGTCACAGCCCCGGTCCTTGAAGAAGTAGGCGTTGCAGATCACGCTGTTGCTGACGAGGTCGTTGACGAGCACCCGCTGGCCGCCGCGCCAGGCCCGTTCGACCCAGGCGTAGTACGTCTGGGTGTGGGTCAGCGATCCGTAGGCGGGCCAGTCCTTGAAGGTCGGCCATCCGACGGGGTCGTGCCGGCCGTCACCGCCGTTCATGATGTAGTCGAAGACCGCGTGGCTGCCGTCGGGGTAGTGCTCGGGGCAGTCCTTCAGGGCGTCCGCGATGCCGCGGTCGGAGAAGGCCTTGCCGCACATGAGCCGTCCACCGAATCCCTCGTTGGACATCAGATGCACGTGTGCGTCGACGAATCCGCGGACCCGGCCCTGCGCGTCGGTGCCCTTGAAGGGTTCCCCGACGGCGTTGATCTGCGAGTCCGGTACGGGCCGCGCCATCGGGTTCCACCATCCCTGGTCGGCCGTGGCATGGGTGACCGGTCCGGTCCCCAGGGCCAGCAAGGCCAGCAGGAGTGGCAGTACGAGGAGCAACGACCTGCGGTGGAACCGGAGTTGGAGTGGGCGTCGTTTCAAATTGAGATCACCCTTCCGCTTGTCGGAGTATGACGAACGAGCGTGTGGGCGAGGATGGCGATTCGTGCGGTTCATGTCAAGATAAAGTGTCAGCAAAGACTGCGAATCTGCTTGAAAGGGCGTGGCCGTACCGGCCCCCAGCTGCCGCAAGGATCATCCCGTGCGGTGGCTCACACCTGGCACGGCCGGGTCTGCCGGCGGGCGAAGTGCACCAGCGGGGCGTCACCGTCGTCGGTCTGCGTGTGGACGACGCGGCCGACCACCAGAGTGTGGTCGTCCAGCGAAACGTACCGGCTGACCCGGCACACGAGGCCGGCGACCGAACCGGTCAACAGGGGTGCCCCGGACCGCCTCTCGTGGGCCACCCCGGTGAACCGCCGAGCCGCAGGCTGCCCGGCGAAGCGGTCGGCCAGCCCGCGCAGCGCGTAGGGGAGCACGCTGACACCGAAGTGGCCGGCCGTGCGGATGCACTCCAGCGTCCCGCTGCCGGAGGCCAGCGAGACGAGCAGGGTGGGCGGACGGTCGGTCAGGGACAGCACGGCCGTGGCCGTGCAGCCCACCGGGTCGCCGCCGGCGTAGGCGGTGACGACCGTGACGCCGGCGGCGAAACGGGTCATCGCCTCGCGGAACACCGGGGCGGGCACCGTTTCGAGATGTGCGGCGGAAGAAGGCGGGGCGCTGGTCATGAAGTCGGTCACGGTCTGTCTTCTCCGAACGGGTGGTTGCACGCTGCTCCGGTCGCGGCGTTCCCGCAGGCCGCGTCCGGAGCGACCTGCGGGAACGAGTCAGCTGACGTGGAGGGGTGTACCCGGGAGGTCCGGCCGGTCAGGGCCCGGCTTCCTCAGGCGGTCCGACGCGTCCCGTGCGGGGGACGGCCGGGACGAGCCCCGGCGAGCTTCCCGACAGCCGCGCAGTCCGGGACGATTCACGAGATGTCTGCGTTCATCCGGGCAGTGGCCCGGCCCGCCGCGCGGTCAGCCACCCCAAGAGGTGTCGACCCCGCAGTGCTGGGTAGGGGCGCACTCGGCGACGACGACATCCGGTTCGGAAGCCGAGGGGAGCGAAACGGAGACGAGGGCGGCGATCGCCAGGGTCACGGCCAGGACACAACGCTTGATCACGGAATTTCCCCGGATGGTCGGCGGCTTCCCGCGTCGTTGCGGGGCCGCAGTGGCAATTGGATGCAGAGTCAATATGCCTGAGCGTAGCGCCCGGAGCGATGGATCCTGCCCCTCACCAAGCTGCGCGACCTTAAAATGAGGGGTGCCGATCCACCGATGAGGGCGCATACGTAGGTGAACCGGACATCGGCCGGTCGGGTTTGACGGTCCATCGCCGGAGCGGAGCGGTGGCCGCAGCGTCACCCCCACTCCGGCCCTCGACGTGACCAGGCCCCAGCCGGAGCCACACGATGCATACACTGCTCACTCGGGTGGGAAGAGGCGTCACCGGCCAGCCGAACCATCGTTGGGCGTGTTCCTGGACTGACGATCGCGAGGTGTGCCGTCCGCCGCTCTCCGTCGGCTGTCCGATCGACCGCTCCAGTGCTAAGTGTTGCCGTCTACGCGCCTGTATCGGCCTGTGCGGCTACACGTGTGACTTTCAAATCGGATTCGCCATTCGAGTTTCAGAAGCTCCTTCGCCATTTCTTGACGCGCTCCTGGAAGGCGATTCCTTCCTTTGCCAACGGCGTCAGCGACTCCCATGTGGTCCTCTGATCCGTTTTTGATAGACCCAAGAAGGAGTCGATCATGTTTTTCTCGGCAAAAACCAGGCCGCATTCCATGAGATAATTCAGGATGGCGGTTTCCGCATGTGGAGCCTCGTTCTTCTGGATTCTGCGCCCGAGCGCCATCGCCTCGAAGAACGGATTGATATTTTGCAGTTCGTAGGCTCCCGCCATGGACTTGATGTGTAGCTTGAGCTGCTCGACCATCGGCAGGGTTGTGTTCACCCAGTTCTCGACGGATCGGAACTGCCGGGCGAGTTGCCGGTTGTTGTCGTCGAGTTTCCCCCACTCTTGGTGACGCCCCTCCTCGCCAAACTGTACGAATTTTCTGAAAAATGCTCTGACGGGCGAGTCACCATCCCCCCCGACGGTCATTATGAAGGCGGAGAGCGTCGGATCCTCGAAGCATGACTCTTTATCCGCGCTGCTGAGCTGTGAGAAATATGAAAGGAATCCTTCAGGGGATAGTTCGCCTTTTTCGACCGACTTGCTCGCCGCCGTCACGTAGTAGATTGCCAGGAATCTGGTCAATGCGGTGTAGGAGTGCAACAGTGCCTGGGATTTTGCCGGTAGGCCCTCGATTTCCGCCACCACCTCGCGCGGCTTGGTCTTCGCGCGACGCAAGAGTGACTCCACGTAATCATTGGCTGTCTCGATGAAGTCGTCATCCTGCTCTGGCCTGGTTGTTCGCATCATGCTCTTGACGGTGAACGTCATGGGCTCACGGCAGGTTATTAGCCGGATCTCACTGCCTGCGTGGATCTGCAGGACCCCTCCACACGTGTGGCGTGAGGGAGTGCAGCGGGCATTGGCTCTGCCGAAGGCTTCATCGAGGCACAGTGCCGTTCCCTCCTGGATGAACCGAATGGGGAGTCCGTCCGTGGCCACCCAGGAGACCTGGCCGTCAGCACTGTTCTCCTGGGCAACCTGCACGTAGGCTGCCAGTTCTCCGTCACTGAGCGGGCCTAGCTGGATGTTGGGAAATTCGCCGGACGATTTGTCCAGTCTCGTCACAGGGGCCTGTGCCGGCCGGTCGATGAGCGCGGCTCCTACGAGCTGGGACAGCAGTTCCCCAGAGGTCGAGTAGAGCCAGATGACCGTTTCATCGCCGATGCTGATCTGCAGATCCTGCTCTCCGCCGTGCCCTACGAGGTAGGTGTTCGGAGCTCTTGCTGCTAGTGCCGCGTTGTTACTTGCACTGGCGTCCTGCCAGCTATTTTCTACGCGAAGAAACCAGGTTCCAGCGTAGTTCTCCACCTCTGTCGAATTCCACGGACTCGGCACATCGAGCACAAGGCAGTAGGCATTGAGATACCACTTGAGACGTTCAAGGGTGACCGGATTCAGGTAATCCAGGTTCCAGTCATAGATCATCTGGAAGAATCCATACTCGTCCAGATCGGTGGCGGAAAATTCGGAGCTTTCTGAAAGGATGTGGACGAGCTCTTCCCAGGTCGTGGAATTCCGGAAAGCGTCGGCCGAGCTGTCGATGGCGGCGCACACCTTTTCCGCCCAGGCTCCGTAGGTCATTGCTGTACCGCCCAAATAGAAATAGTTGCATGTATTGAAACCAGCTCAATTTAAGCCTGGATCGGCGATTGAATGGATGCCTCCTTGGGTGGCCTTTAGGTCCGAATTTGTGGTCGGCTCGATTGCGCGCCTGATCTCGATGCCAGAAGTCACCGCAAGGTCGGCTCGGTATCACGCGCGGCATCGCCGCACGGGCAATGAGCAGCCCGCGGATACCGGCTTCCAGCGCGCCGGCCGACATCCGGCGGATGCCGCCGCGTTCGATCCCGCCGGTCGAGTTCCTACGACGTGGAGCCGCCATCATCCACCGCGGCGCGGGCGTGTCTTGCTGGCCCGCGCTGCGAACGCGGGCCTGCTCGGAGGCCATCAAAAGGATCATTCCTTGCCGCAGGGCGGATGTGGCCGTGCGCCGGGCGCGCGACGGTCAGCGTCCTCCATGGCGTACGACGTAGGCCCGGTGCGAAGCATGACCGTCGACTGTGGATTGGAGCCGTAAGTAAGTCCTATGTACCCCTTTTGTGCCCCACCTGCTTTGCTGCCGGGCAACTTGCTGAGGGGATCCGGGTGGTTGATGCGACGCCACATCTACCGCAGGCTGTGATCAACAGGAGCGGGCCGCCATCGCAGGGACGGGGCGGATCCCCGTCTCCACCGGCCTGCACCGGAGAACGCCGTCGTCCGACGCCCCACGCACGCAGGCACGAAGACCCTCACACGCCCGTAGCCCCAGGAGTCTGCATGCGATTCGGCTTGTTCTGCCTTCCCGCACAGTGTCCCGGCCACCACCGGTCGGCCACCGAGACGTACGCGGCACTGATCGGCAGTGCCGTGGAGGCGGAGCAACTCGGCCTGCACTCCATCTGGTTCGCCGAGCACCACTTCTCCCCGTACGGCGGCTTCATCCCGAGCATCCCGGTCCTCGGAGCCGCCGTCGCGGCCAACACCGAGCGGATCCGGATCGGTTCCGCCGCCACCGTGCTGCCGCTGCGCGACGCCGTGGAGACGGCGGAGTCCTTCGCGATGCTGGACGTCCTGAGCGGCGGACGGCTGGACGTCGGGGTGGGGCGGGGATTCCTGCCGGGCGAGTTCGCCGGGCGCGGCGTCCTGATGTCCGACCGGGCCGGCCTGTTCACCGAGGGGCTCTCTGTGCTGCGCGGCGCCTGGGCCGACGGCCCGTTCACCTTCCGCGGCGAGCACTACCGGCTGGACGGGGTCGAGGTCCTGCCCAAGCCGGTGCAGCGCCCCGGTCCGCCGCTGTGGATCGCCGCCTCCACCTCCCGCGACTCCTTCGAACGGGCCGGCCGCGAGGGCCTCAACCTGATGGTGAACCCCTACAACCGGACCACCGAGGAGCTGGCGGCCGGCCTGGCCTGGTACCGGGAGGCCCGCCGGGCCGCCGGCCTCGCCCCCGACGGCGGCCGGATCCTCGCCAACCAGCACCTGTTCGTGGCCGCCACCGAGGCGCAGGCCCGCGACCTGCCCGCCCAGGCCCTGATGGAGTACCTCGGCGCGGTGGACGCGGCCTTCGGCCGACCGCTGACCCCGCACGACTACGCGGACATGTACCCGGACAACGTCCTGTTCGGGACACCCGACACGGTCATCGCCAAGATCCGGCAGTGGGAGCGGCTCGGGATCACCGACCTGTCCCTGATGACGCAGTTCGGCAGCCTGGCCCCCGAACTCTCCTCCGCCTCGCTGCAGATGTTCGCCCGGAAGGTCCTGCCGTGCTTCGCCTAGCGCCTTCCCCCACCGGGGCACGGCCGCTGACCACCCCGCTGGTCCGTCTCGGCGGCTCCCTCGGCTGGCGGGAACTGTTCGTGAAGGACGAGACCAAGCAGCGCTCCGGGGCCTTCAAGTACCGAGGGGTGTGGCGGCGCACCGGGCTCCTCCCGGCCGGAACGACGCTGATCACCGCCTCCACCGGCAACCACGCCTGCGCGCTCGCGGAAGCCGCCCGAGCCCGCGGCCAGCACGCCCGGATCCACGTCCCGGCGACCACGCCCCGCGCCAAGCTCGACCGGATCGCGGCCATGGGCGGCGAGATCGTCCCGGTGGACGGCGGATACGACGAATGCGAGGCGCTGGCGCGGGCCGAGGCCGACGCGGGGGCGGGCGTGTTCGTCCACAGCTTCGACGATCCCGAGATCATCGCCGGGCACCGGACCCTGTTCCGCGAAGCCGGGGAGCAGTTCCGCACCGCCGGGGAGCATTTTCGCGAGGCCGGGGAGCAGGCCGCGCTCCCCGACGCCGTCTACGTACCGCTCGGCGGCGGCGGGCTGATCACCGCGGCGATCCGGCAGTGGGGCGCGGCCGGGGTCCGCATCGTCGGCGTCGAGTACGACGGCGCCCCCGCGATGCGGCGCTCCCTCGCCGCCGGACGCCGCATCATCCTCGACCGGGTGTCGGGCCTGCCCGAGGGCCTGCTCGTCCGCAGGATCGGCCGGCACCCGTTCGACGCCTGCCACGCCCGCCGCCAGCGGGTGGTCACCGTCGACGACGCCGAACTGCACCGGGCGATGGCCCTGCTGTGGACCGAGGCCGGTATCCGCGCCGAAGGCGCCGGGGCCGCCGCCCTGGCCGCCGCACTGCGCGAAGGCACCCCCGATGAGCGGGCCCTCGCGGTCGTCTCCGGCGGCAACATCGACGAGTCCGTCTGGCGGGAATGCCTCGCCGCGGCAGGCCGCCACCACCCCGATCCGCCCCGCCACCCCTGGAACATCACGGTGAACACCACGTCCCCCGACCCCGGCCCGCAGACCCCGGCCCGGCCCGGCGCATCCGGCCCGGCCCGCCCGCATCCGGCCCCCGCGATCCCCGCGAACCCAGACACCGGCCACCGGGCCCGCCTGGGCCTCGTCGGCGGCGTCGGCCCGATCGCCACCAGCGACTTCTACCTCCGGCTGGTCTCCGGACACCGGCGCGCCACCGGCGGCTCCTACCCGGACGTCGTCACCCACAGCCTCCCGCTGCCCGCCGACCTCGAACACGCCTTCATCACCGGCACCGCGGGCCCCGGACACCGTGAGGAGATCGACGCACTGCTGCGCGAGGCCCTCGACGTCTTCGAACGGGCCGGATCCGACTTCGTCGCCCTGCCCTGCAACACCCTGCACGCCCGCCTGCCCGACCTGCTGCGCGGCCGCGACCTGGAGTGGATCGACATGGTCGCCGCCGTCGGCCGCACGCTCACCCGCAACCGCTACCGCCGGGTTCTGCTGCTCGGCACCACGTCCACCGTCCGCAGCGGCCTCTACCGGGACGGGGACGGCGTCGAGTTCGCCCTGCCGCAGGCGGCCGCCCAACGCGAGGCGGAGCAACTCGTGCTCGCCTGCCTGGAGGGCGACCTCGGCGCGTTCCCCGCCGCCCGGCTACGGGCCCTCGCGGCATCGGCGGGCCCCGTGGACGCGGTCGTCCTCGCCTGCACCGACCTGCACCTGCTGCGCGACAGCACGGACTTCGGCGTGCCCGTGGTGGACAGCCTCAGCTGCCTGGTCGAGGCCTGCACCGAACGGCTGCTGACCTCCCACCGCCCCGCCGGCGTACCGGCTCCCGCACCCGTGCCCGCACTCGCGGGAGCCGCCCGATGAGCACACCCACCGAACCCATGGACGCGGCGCGAGCCCTGGACGACCCGCCTGCCCCCGACTGGGCGGTCCGGACCGCGGCCTGGATCCGGGACGAGATCAGCGTCCCCGTCCCGGAACTGGGCCGCCCGGGAGCCCTGTGCCCCTACGTCCCGACCGCACTGCGCCGCGGCCACATCGAACTGTCCGCGTGCACCCTGGCGGGGGAGGACCCCCAGGCGCTCGACGCCGCCCTGCTGGGGCACGCGGCCGATTTCCGCACCCGCGTCCACGAGCTGAAACCGGCCGAGGCCCTGCTGCGCTGCCGAGTCGTCGTCTTCACCGCGCTGGAAGGGCGGGGCGACCTGCTCACCGGCGTCCGCACCCGGGCCAAGCCGCTGCTCCTCGCCGTCGGACTGACCGTCGGGGAGTTCTTCCCGGCGAGCCCCGACACCAGCATCCGCAACAGCGAGGTCCCGGTGGCCCGTTCGCCCTGGCCCTCGCTCGCGCTACGCCACTCCACCCCCCACGACGAGCTCTTCCTCGCCGGCCAGCCGGAGCTCCACCGGATCTTCCGCGCGGCCGGCCCCGGAATCGACACGAGGACCGCGACATGACCCACACCACCGGCCCCGCCGCAGCGACCCCGGACGACCGCCCGTGGACCGAGGACCGGGAGCTCTACCACGTGGTGGGGCCCGACCTCCTCCTGTGCGCCGAACGGGCACACGGCCACGACGAGATCCGCTTCCGCGTCGGCCGCGACACCGACGGCGGACTCGGCACCCTGCACGGCGCCCTGTCCGGCACCGTCGTCCGCATCACCATCGACCCCCGGCTGGGCACCGAGCCGGCCGCCATCGTCGGCGAAGCCATCCGGCTCGCCGTCCGCACCCTCGCGAAGACCTTCCGCGGCCGCCACACCGGCTGGTCGCTGACCACCCCGGCGGGCCTCGCCGAAGCCCTGCTCCCCGCACTCCGCGAGGAGGGCTTCGAACCGGACGGCGACGGCCGGCTGCGCTCCGCGCTCACCGACTTCACCCGCGGCGACCGCACCCGGGCCGCCACCATGGAAGAGGTCTACCAGGACCCCTACACGGTCCCCTGGAACTTCGTCCCGCTGGAGACCGACGTCCTGCGACGGCTGCTCGCGGGCACCGGCGCCGGCGCCCGCGTCTTCGACCTGGGCTGCGGCTACGGCAAGAACGCCCGCCTGCTCACCTCCCTCGGCTACCGGGTCGCCGGCTCCGACATCTCCGCCTCCGCCGTCACCCGGGCCCGGCGCCTGCTCGGCCCGCAGGCCGACCTCTCGGCCGCCGACGCCACCCGCCTGCCCTGGCCCGACGCCTCCTTCGACGCCGCGCTCGACATCGGCTGCCTGCACTGCATGCCCGCCGACGACCGGCCCGCCGCCGTACGCGAACTCGCCCGCATCCTCACCCCCGACGGCATGCTCCACTCCCGGATGTTCCGCCCCCGGCCCGCCCACTGGCTGGCCGCCCAGCCGTTCCGCACCACCGGCTTCGGCCTGGACACCGACGAGGCCGCCGCCCTGCTGGGCACCGCCTTCGACCAGGTCGACGTCGAGACCACCCCCCACGCCACCTACCTGACCGCGAGCGGACCGGTGAACCGATGACCCTGAACGTGGTCCTGCTGCTCGGCGGCCGCAGTACCGAGCACGACGCCTCCCTGCACAGCTACCGCAGGCTGCGCGCGGCCCTCGAATCCGCCCCCGGACGGATCACCCTCCACGCGGTCGCCTACATCACCCGCGAGGGCGGCTACCGGCACTTCGACACCGCCCCCTGGCCGGACACCGAGGACGAGCTGCGCGCCGGCACCGACCTGCCGCTGCACGAGGCGCTGAGCCGGCTCACCGACGGCGACGCCTTCGTCTTCTCCCTGCTGCACGGCAACGAGGGCGAGGACGGCGCCTGGCAGGGCATCGCCGAAGTCCTCGCCCTTCGCGGCAACTTCGGCCCAGTCCTGGCCTCGGCGCTGGGCATGGACAAGCGCCTGCAGGCGGTGGTGGCCCGCGACCTGGTGCCGGGACTGCGCACACCGCGGACCTGGATGGCACCCCCGTCCCTCGCCCGGGACCCCGAGGCACTGGAGCAGTGGGCCGCAGAGGTGGCCGGCCTCCTCGACGGACGGCCCGCCGTGGTCAAGCCCAACCGGATGGGCGCCTCCCTGCTCACCCGCGTGCTGCCCGACCCGACCGGCCCCGCCCTGGCCCGGGCGACGGCCGCCGCACTGCCGTACGACAGCCAGGTCCTGGTCCAGGAGTACGTCCCCGGCACCGAGTACACCTGCGGAGTGGTCCGGACCGGCGGCCGCACCACGGCCCTGCCGGTCGTGCAGGCGGTGACCGAACACGGCTTCCTCGGCCACCGCGAGAAGCACGAACACGGCCTCGTCCAGCCCCTGCTGCACACCACGGACACCGGGACGACCCGGCGGGTCAAACAGGCCTCCGTCCGGCTCTTCGACGAGATGGAGGTGTTCGGCTTCGCCCGCCTCGACTTCCTCGTGCACGACGACGACCTGTACTTCCTGGAGATCAACACCCTGCCCGGGCTGATGCACGGCAGCGCCTTCCCCCGCATGCTCGACGCCGCCGGACTGGACCTCGTCGACCTGGTCGAGGAGTGCGCCGCGGAGTACGGCCGCCGGTCGGTGCGCGACAAGGCCCTGCCCTACCTCATCGGCCACCCGGCCGAGGAGACCACCGCGGAACTGGAGCACTCCGGTGTCTGACCCGACCACCGGCGAGCAGCCGGAGACCGTCATCGTCTTCCCCAACGCCGCCCAGCTGGAGAACGTCTCCCGGACCGCCGCCGACACCGGGACGCCGCTCACCGTCATCGTCCCCGACGGCGCGCCCCGCCCCGCGGCCGCCGGGGTGACGGTGCTGTCCGCCACCGAGGCGGCCGGGCGGACCGCCCCCCACGGCGCCCGCGTGATGTGCTGTCACGAGAGCGGCGTGTACTGGGTCGCCGAGCACCGCGCAGCCGTCGGAAGCCCCAACTTCGCCGAGGTCTGCCTGGACATGCTGGTCAAGACCCGGCTGGCCGCCGAGCTGGGCGCGCTCGGCGTGACCGTGGTCGACAAGCGGCGCCTGGACGAGGTCGAGGACCGCGACGCGCTGAGCTACCCCCTCATCGCCAAGCCCGACTTCGGGTTCGCCAGCATGCTGGTCAAGCGCATCCCCGACGCGCGCGCCCTGGAGGAGTACGAGCGCTCCTACCGCGAGCTGCGCGAGAGGTCCCTGCTCACCGAGTACGACGACTTCATCGCCGCCTACCCGGACGCCGACCCCTGGAACGTCATCCTGGAACCCGACCTGACCCGGGGCACGCTCTTCCTCACCGTCCCCTTCCTGGTCCGAGACGGCGACCTGGCCGGCATGTTCCCCGTCCAGGGGGTCGGCCGGCGCGGTGACGAGCTCACCGACTTCCACTGGAGCGCCTTCCACTGCGGCGACGTACCCGAGAACGCCGCGAACGCGCTCCGGCGCGACCTGGAACTGATCATTGAAGGCCTGGAGCTGACCGGCGGCGTCTACGAGATCGAGGCGCTCTACGACGAACGGCACGACACCCTCCACGTCCTGGAGTTCTCCCCCCGGGTCACCGGCGGATTCATCCCGGAACTGGTCCGCCGCACCACCGGCGTCGACGTCGAACTCCTCGGCCTGCAGCACTTCCTCGGCATCGAACCGACCACCGCCACCGCACCCGGACCGATCACCCCGCACCTGCTGGCGCTGCTGCACGAAGACGACCCCGAGCCGGCGCAGGCCCGCGGCGCGGCCCCCGTGGCGAGCCGGAGCAGGCACCTGGGCGGCGTCGAGTTCCGGGACGTCATCTACCCCTGCCCCGCCCCCAACCCCGCCGCCGGACCCGGGAACCCCGCCCCCGGGCAGGCGGCCGCGTGACCGCCGACCTGTGGCCGGGCGGCGTCCGCACACCCCGGCTGATCGCCTTCGAAGGACTGGACGGCACCGGCAAGACCCGGTTGACCACCCTGCTCTCCGAAGCGACCGGGATACCCCGCACCGCGACCCCCGGCCCCGACTACGACGCGCTGCGCTCCGCCCTGCACACGGCCGGCGGCCTCGCCTCCTACCTGATGTACCTCAGCGGCTGCGCCCAGGCCGTCGAATCGGCGGCCCGCGCCGGGGAACCGGCCCTGCTCGTCGACCGCTACTGGTTCTCCAGCGCCGTCCAGCACGGCTGGAACCTCGGGCTGCGCCCCGACCAGGCCCTCGGCGGGACGGACAACCCGCGACTGCTGCTGCCCCGGCCCGACCTGACGGTCCTGCTGACCTCCGACCGGCCCGCACGCCTGCGCCGGCTCGGCGGCCGCCCGGACGGATCGCCGCACGCCCGTCCGCTCGGCGACAGCGGGCCCGGCTACGAACGCTACTGGCTCTCCTGCGCCGAACTCCTGGCAGCCGAGCCCACCGGCGACCCGGTGCTGTCCCTGGACACCACCAGCGACGACTGCGCACCCCCGCTGGCCCGGCTGCTGGCCCACCCCGTGGTCCGCGGCCTCACCGGACCGGCCACCGGTGGCCTGACCACGGAAGGGACACAGCCATGACGTTCGTCCTGACCAAACACACCGGCACCGGATTCCTGCTCGCCGACGGCGTTCTGCGGCTCGCCGGTGGCGAGGCCGGGCTCGGCCTCGCCACCGGCGCCCAGGGACGGGTCACCCTCGCGGTACGGGGCCACCTCGACACCGGGCAAGGCCCGGCCGTCGCGGGGGAGCAGGCCGCCCGGCGGCTCATGGACTCCTACCTGCGCAACGGCGAAACGTTCCTGGACGGCGTGACGGGCGGCTTCGGCGTGCTGGTCGACGACGCCAGAACCGGCCGCAGCTACGCGGCCCGGGACGCGGCGGGCGAAGGCGCCCTGTTCGCCGCCCGCACCGCGGACCGGACCGCCGTGGGCACCGGCCCCGCCGAGACGGCCGCCGCGGTGGGCGCCGACCGCCCCCGCCTGGCGGCCTTCGCCCAGTTCCTGACGCTCAACTACCCCCTCGCGGACGGCTGGTACCTCGACGGCGTCCACCCGCTGGCACCCGGCGTCCTGCACCTGCTGACCCCGGACGGCCCACGTCCCCTGCGCACCACGGCCTCCTACCCGGGCCGCGACGCCCGGCCCGCGACCGTACCCCCGGCCGGGGAACTCACCCGGGCGCTCGCCGAGGCCGGCGCACGGCTGCTCGACGGCCCGGCGGCGCTCCACCTCAGCGGCGGCGTCGACACCTCGCTGATCGCCCACGCGCTCCACCGCCTTCCCCACCCCGGCCCGCTGCGCACCTACAGCGCCTTCTACCGGCAGGACGACGCGGACCGCGCCTGGGCCGCCTCCGTCGCCGCCGAGACCGGCAGCGACCACCGCGAACTGCCGATCGCCACCGAGGACTTCCTCGACGTCGTCGACCGGCTGACCGACGCCCTCGGCGCGCCGGTGATGGCCATCGGCGTGCCGACCTTCTGGCACCTGGGACGGGCCGCGGCGCAGGACGGGGCGCCCGTGGTGCTCTCCGGCGTGGCCGCGGACCACCCCCTGGTGGGCTGGAACCGGCTCGACCGGCTGGCCGCCGCCCCCGTCGACCCCGGCGACCTGCCGGTCGCCTGCGCGGTCCACGTCGCCCCCGACATCCTCACCCCCTACCTCGCGGACGGCGAACTGCGCGCCGCCGTCGCCGAGGTGCCCGCGCAGCTGCGCGAGCTCATGCCGTACGGCGAGTCGCCGGCCCGCTCCGTCGAACGGTTCCACGCCGAGCACTTCCTGCCCGAACACCTGCGCTCCGCGGCGGTGGCGCACGGCCTGCACGGCGTCGGCGTCCGCCACCCGTTCCTCGCACCGGAGGTCTCCGCCCTGGGCTTCAGGGCCGCTTCCGTGCGCGAGGAGGCGGTCGGCAAACGCTATCTGCGCCGTGAACTGGACTCCCTGGGGTGCTGGGCCGCGTCCCGGCACGGCAAGCAGCAGCAGGCCCTGTCCTTCGAGTCCTTCCGGGCCGTGGCCCGCGAGCGCCTGCTCGACCGGCTGGCGGGCGACTGCGACCTGTTCGGCCTGGACACCCGCGCGCTGGCCCGGCTCGCCGCGTCCGACCGTCCGGCGCCGGCCCAGGAACTGCGGCTGCTGTGGCTCGTGCACTCCTACCTGACCTGGCGGGAACGGCGGCCCGTCGCCGCCTCCACCGCCCCGTCCCCGATGCCGTGGTGAACGCACGGCCCGTCCCAAGGACCTCCATGACCCCGATCTCCCCGGCGGCGGCCGTCGACCGCCACCACTTCCCCTACTCCTGGGCGCGGGTCGAGGACCTGCTGGAGCCGGCCCACGCCGAGCTGCTCGCCGCCGAGTTCCCGACCGCCGCGCTGCGGGAGTCCCGCAGCCCGCACGGCCACTACCTGCTGCGCGACTGCACGGTCGTCGAGTCCGGCGAGCCGACGGACGCCGTGGCGGGCCTCTCCGGCGCCTGGCGGCGCCTGCTCGACTGGATGCTGAGCGCCGACTACCGGGCCTTCGTGACCGACGCCACCGGCGCCGACCTGGCGGGCTGCGCGCTCAAGGTGCGCCTGTGCGAATACGGCCCCGGGACCTTCATGACCGCGCACACCGACCGGGCCGACCGGGTGGCCACCCAGATCCTCTACCTCTCCCCGGCCTGGGACGAGAGCTGGGGCGGCGGCCTGGACGTCCTGACCTCCGCGGACGACGACGACCCCGCGGCCGTCGCCGCCTCGCTGTGGCCCAGGTTCAACACCTCGGTGCTGTTCGCCAGGAGCGAACACTCCTTCCACGCGGTCCGGCAGGTGAGTCCCACGGCCCCGCTACCACGGCGCACCGTGCTCGCCCAGTTCGTGACCGTACGGGCCTGAAGGGGCTGCCGACATGTGTGGAATCGCTGCGGTGCTCGGCCCCGGTGCCACCGAGCAGACCGCCCTGGCCATGGGCCTGGCCCTGAAGCACCGGGGGCCGGACCGCACCGCCGCCGTGGCGCTGCCGCGCGCCGCCCTGGCCGCCGCACGGCTCGCCGTCACCGGGCCCGGCCCGGCCGGGGACCAGCCGATGCGGACGGCCGGCCGCGACCAGCTGCTCGTCTTCAACGGCGAGATACACAACCACCGCGAGCTGCGCAGACAGCTGCCCGGCCACGTCTTCCGGGGCGACAGCGACACCGAGACGCTGCTCGCGGCGCTCGCCGAGTGGGGCCCGCACGCCCTGCCCTGGCTGGAGGGCCCGTTCGCCTTCGTCCACGTGAACCGGGCGACCGGCCGCACGATCGTGGCCCGGGACCGGTTCGGCGTCAAGTCGCTGTACCTCGCCCGGCACGAGGGCCGCTGGTACGTGGGCAGCGAGATCAAGGCACTCCTCGCGGGCGGCGTACCGGCCACCCCGTGCGTCCCGCAACTGCGCGCCGTGCTGGCCGACTACTGGGTGAACGGCCCGCGGACACCGCTGGAGGGCATCCGCCGGGTCCTGCCCGGGACGGTGCTCGAATTCGACGCCGACGGCGAGCTGCTGTCCGAGCGGACCTGGTTCGAGCCGGGCAGTCTGGTCGACCGGGAGGAGGCCGACCGGCTGGCCGCGCTGCCGGCCGAAGGCTGGATCGACCGGCTGGACGGCGTCCTGCGGGCCGGCGTGCGTCGCCGCCTGCCGCAGGACGGCTTCGCGGAGGCCGGCGTCCTGTGCTCCGGCGGCCTGGACTCCAGTCTCGTGCTGGCTCTCGCCAAGGCGGAGGGCGTGCGACTGCCCGCCTACGTGGCCTCGTTCGGGGACCAGCCCGAGGTGGACGAGACCCGGTGGGCCGCCCGGGCCGCCGAGGCCGCCGGTACCCCGCTGGTGCCGGTGCAGGTCGACGGGCGCGCCTGGCGGGAACACTTCGTCGCCAGCGTCCGCCACTTCGAGTACCCGCTGGTGCACCAGAACTCGGTCGCCCTGGCCGCCGTCGCGGCGCGGGCGCGCGCCGACGGGCTGCGGGTGCTGTTCTCCGGCGAAGGGGCGGACGAGCTGTTCGGCGGCTACCCCTCGCGGCACCACGGGGAGCGGCGCGCGTTCGGCGTCGGGGCGCACGCCCTGGAACCCCCCGCGGACCGCGGCCGCGGCCTGCGCGAGCTGCTGGGCCTGCGGCCCGGGCCGTCCGACTACGAGCTGGACGTCCGGGACCGGCTGCGGCGCTCCTTCCGTCACCTTCCCCGGGAGCGGAATGAGTTGTCGTCGGCACTCGCCGCCGACCTGCGGCTGTTCCTCAGCCACGGCCTCAACCGCCTGGACAAGAACCTGATGCAGGCGTCGATCGAGGTGCGTGAACCCTTCCTCGACACCGCGGTGGCCTCCTTCGCGCTGAACTCCCCGCTGGAGCGGCACCTGCTGCCGGGCCTCAAGGCCGGCCTCGCGGCCACGGCCCGCCGGTACCTGCCGGCCGAGGTCGTGGACCGGGAGAAGTTCGGCTTCAACTTCTCCGTGCGGCCGTATCTCGAATCGCTGGACATGCGGCGCCTGCGGCGGGGAGAACTCGTCGACGTCCTGCGCCTGCCCGCACGGGAATGGGCACGGCTCCTGGCCGAATCCGAGGAACGCACGATCTTCCGGCTGTGGACCGCGGAAATCTGGTGCCGCCTTTTCCTGGCTGGCGTGTCCGTCGATGAGGTCAACGGATTAATCTGGCTCGACTAGCCGTGTGAACTGCGGAGACAGCTGGATATCAATCTATTGAACGGCCGCCGGAAGTGAAGGTGGGCCGCTATTTGAGTTTCCCCGAAAAGGGCCGCTAGGTGATTTCATGAGTCGCGCCAACGGGCTTGCGAAAAGCGGTTATGTGTGGCTAATTTTGGACCACGCCGAAGCAGTGGGAAACCGGCGGGAAAAGTTTCCCGATGAACCGAAGGAGATTTCCATGGAGCGTCAGCACGCCGTCGGCCTGCGTCCCCGTCTCGACAAGGCGGGCAGCGTCCGCGGGCTCGCCGTCGGCATGCGCCCGCGCCTGGACAAGGCCGGCCAGGGCAAGTAAGCCCACCTTCCCACCATCACCCGCACCACCCCTCACCCAAGGAGAACCATCATGGAGCGTCAGCACGCCGTCGGCCTGCGTCCCCGTCTCGACAAGGCGGGCAGCGTCCGCGGGCACGCCGTCGGCATGCGCCCGCGCCTGGACAAGGCCGGCCAGGGCAAGTAAGCCCACCTTCCCCCGGCGGAGGAACGCGGCCCGGTGCCCCCGCAAGGGCGCCGGGCCCACTCCCGACCGCTCCACCCCGTCCCGACCCCTGCGTCCCCTCTGCTCCAGGAGCCTCCGATGTCGTCCGTCGAACAGCTGACCCTCGCCAACGGCGTCCGCATCCTCACCCGCACCGACCACCGGTACGCCACCGCGGCCGTCTGCGTCGCGATCGGGGCCGGCTCCCGCCACGACCCGGCCGGCCACGGAGGCAGCCTGCACCTCCTGGAGCACCTGCTGATGAACTCCCGGGTCCCGCAGCCCGGCGACGCCGAACCGCGCTCGCTGGCCGAGCACATCGAACTGCTGGGCGGCCGCGGAAACGCGGTGACCGGCCTGGAACTGATGCTCCTGCACGCCCAGGTACTGCCCGACCTCGCGGCCCCCACCATGGCCGCCCTCGCCTCCGCCGCCGTACACCCCGACGTGACCGACCACCACTTCGCAACCGAGCGGCAGGCGGTGCTGCAGGAACTGGCCGCCGCCGCGGCCGACCCGTACGACGTCGTCCAGGACGCCTACATCCGGGCACTCTTCGCGGGCCACCCGCTCGGACGCCCCGTCGGCGGCACCGCCGAGGACGTGCACGCCGCCCGCCTGGACCGGCTGCTCGACATCCACCGGCAGCTGCTCTCCTCGGCCCCGATCGCGCTGATCGCGGTCGGACCGAACACCGCCGAGGAGATCCGCGAAGCCGTCCGCACCACCGGCATCGAGGACCTCCCCGCCCGGGACGCCACAGCCCCGACCATCCCCCTGGCGGCGCTCGCGGCTCGATCAGGCCACCCGGCCGTCCCCGACGAATTCTGCTGGCTGTCCGTCGGCGGCCGCTCCCCCCACGCGGACGACCCGGCACGCCACGCCTACACCGTCCTCGGCCACCTTCTCGGCAACAGCCCGGCCTCGCTGCTCTACCTGCGCCTGCGCCTCGAACAGGGCCTCGGCTACAACTTCCAGTCCTGGAACCGGGCCTACCAGGACGGCGGATCCTGGCGCGCCCTGATCGGCGCCGAACCCGAGAACGCCGAGCTCGTCATCGAGACCGTACGCTCCTGCCTCGCCGAGGTCGCCGCGCACCCCGACCCCGCGATGCTCGAAGCAGCCCGCCGCCAGGCCGCGTTCGAACTCTTCGAAGAGGCCGACAGCCCGCTGGGCCAGGTGATCCAGCTCGCCCGCGGCACCTACGCCGGAGCCCGCCCCTGGTCGGCGGCCGACGACGCGGCCGCACTCAGGGCGGTCACCGCCGCCGACGTGCAGGCCGCCGCGGCCACGCTGCTGCGCGACCTCGTCGTCGTGGTCCGGCCCGAGCCCGCTCCCGCCGGAGGCGCCCGATGAGCACCACCGCCACCCCGCCACCGGACCTCGACTCCTTCACGGACACCGGACTGCTCCACGAGATCGCCGGACACCGGTGCGTCGCCGGCCTGAGCACCGACCCCGCCACCGGCCGCACCGACTGCCTCATCGAGTACCTCCCGCCCGCCGTGCTCACCGACCCGGCCCTGCTGAACAGCCTGATCCACCAGGCCATGTCCGGCGCGGAACACCCACAGTGGCGCGACCTCGTCGTCCGCGTACCGGGCGCCCACCCGGCGCCCGCGCCGCTCACCCGGGACCTCAGCTACCTGGTCCTCACGCCCGGCGCCGCCGACGGCGCCGCCCTCCCGCCCGGCATCCGGATCCGTCCGCCGGCGGGCCCGGCGGAGGACGCCCTGGTGAACGGCTGGCTGCGACAGGCCATCGCCTTCGGCAACCGGCAGCGCGAGGTGACGATGAGCGAGGAGGACGTCCGCGCGACGGCCGACGCCTGCCTGTCGGCCCCCGGCAGACACTCCCTGCTCGCCGTCGCCGACGGCCACGGACCCATCGCCCACGCCACCCTGCTCACCGAGGCCGCCGACCCCCTGCACGGCGACCGCTACATCGACCTGGTCGACATCCTGGTCGCCGACGGCCACGACCGGCGGTCCCTCACCGACGCCCTCGTCGCACACGCCGCCCGCCACGCCGCCGCGCTCGGCCTCCCCCTGATCGGCAACGTCGTGCACGCCCGCACCCCCGACGCGGACGGCACCCACGTCGTCGACGCCCTGACCGCGCGCGGCTGGCGGCTGCGCGACACCTACTGGCGCTGCCCCCTCGACGCGATCGCCACGGAGCCCCGATGACCCCGCCCGCACACCCCGAGCACCACGCAGAGCACCACCCCGAGCAGTACGCCCCCACCCTCGACCTACTGTGCGAACTGCTCGGCACCGACACCGACCGCCCCCCGGCCGAACTCCTCCACCACGCCCGCACCGTCAGCTTCACCCTCCCCCCGCTGCTGCTCTCGGCCGCGGTCCACGCGGGCCGGCCCACCGGCACCGGATCCGACGACGAACTCCGCCGCCACCGCACCCGGCTCGCGACCTACGACCGCATCGCCGCCGCCGTCGCCGAAACCGGCACCCGCGTCGTCAAAGGACCCGCACTCGCCCGCTTCCAGCCCCCCTGGGCCGTACGGACCTGCGGCGACCTCGACCTGCTGGCCCCCGGGGAAGCCGAGCTGTGGCAGGCCGCCCGGCGGATCTCCGAACTCCTCCCGGTCCACGACATCCAGCTCACCCTGATCGGCTCCGGCCCCGGCCGGCACCTGATGGTCGGGCTCGGCGCCCCGTCCCCCGAACCGTGGCTCGACCCCGAACTCAAGATCGAACTGGCCACGTTCGCCTACCCCGGCGACTGGGAGACCGTACCCCTGCGCGCCGCCATGCCCGAGCACGACGCGACGGCGCAGCTGCTCGCCGTCGCCGAGGAACGCTTCCAGCGGCCCTTCACCGTGCGCGACGTCCTGGACTGCGCGGCGGTGCTGACCTCGGCCGAGGCCCCCGCTCCCATCGCCCTGGCCGAGACCGCCCACGCCTGGCACCTCGCCCCCGAACTCCTCGAACTGACCGAGTTCGCCCGCTCCTTCCCCACCCTCGCCCCCCTCGTGGACGAGGCCTGGCAGGCACGGCTGGCCCCCGCGGCCGCGACCGAACGCGCACGGCGCGCAGGGCTGCGGCCCGACCGGGCCGACGAGGACGCGCCGCCGGGGGAGAGCGGCCCCGAACGCACCCGCCGCAGGCTCGCCTCCGGCGGCCCCGTCCCCGCCCGGCTGGCGGACGGCTACCCGGTCTTCGGCATCGCGCTGCAGGTCGACCACCCCTTCGCGCCGGCCGACCGGGCGGTGCTGCACACCGTCGACGACAGCACCGTCCTGACCACCCCCCTCGGCGCCTTCCTGCTGGTCAGCCGGGAACTCGTGGACCCCGCCGCCTACCGGCGGGCCGTGGACTTCGCCACGGCACTCGCCGCAGGCGACGCCGCGACCGACACCCCGCGGGAACAGCGAGGAGCATCCTGATGTCCCTTCCCTCCACCCCGCCCCCCGGCATCGAGGTCACGGACCTGGTACGCGCCTACCGAGGCGCGGCGCCCGGCACCCGCAACGCCCTCGACGGCATCACCTTCACCGTGGAGCACGGCCGGACCACGGCCCTGCTCGGCCCCAACGGCGCCGGCAAGACCACCCTCGCCCGCATCCTGTCCACCCTGCTCACCCCCACCTCCGGCACCGTCCGCGTCGCCGGGTTCGACACCGTCCGCGAGCCCAAGGCCGTACGGGCCGCCATCGGCCTGGTCCTCGGCGGCGAACGCGGCCTCTACGGCCGGCTCACCGCCGAGCAGAACGTCCGCTACTGGGCCGCGATGTGCGGCCTCGGCCGCCGCGAGACCCGGCAGCGCACCCGCGCGGTCCTGGAGCGGCTCGGACTGGCCGAACACCGCGCCCGGCCGGTGGAGACGTTCTCCCGCGGCATGCTCCAGCGCGTCCACCTCGCCCGCGCCCTGGTCACCGGACCGCGGGTGCTCATCCTCGACGAGCCCACCGCCGGCATGGACCCCAACGCCGCCCACGGCTTCCTGGCCCTCGTCCGTGACCTCCAGGAACAGGGCACCACCATCCTGCTCACCACCCACGACATGCACGAGGCCCGGGAACTCGGCGACCAGGTGCTCCTGCTCGACCAGGGCCGCATCGCCGCCGCCGGATCCCCCGCCGAACTGCTCGCCGACCTGGCCGACCGGCGGACCGTCACCGTCGCCCACGCCCCGGCACCGGCGCTCGCCGCCCTCGACCACGTCCTGGACGGCTGCCACCGCACCGGGACCGGCGGCCTGCGCTTCACCGTCACCGGCACCGGCCAACTGGCCGCCGCCGTCCGCGTACTGGCCGACACCGGCTGCTCCGGCGTGTCCATCTCCGACCCCGGCCTCGGGGACGTCTACCGGTCCGTCATCCCCGACCGGGAGTTCAGCGTCCGATGAACGAACACGTGCGCACCGCGTGGCTGCTCGTCGTCCGCCGCCCCGGCCTGCTCGCCCTGCTGTGCTTCGTCCCGCTCTACTCCCTGGTCTTCTTCACCGCGGTCCGCCACGGCACCGACCCCCGGCTCGCCGCCCCCGTGGCCCTCACCGCCTTCCTGATGACGATGTGGTCCCACGCCGTGTTCGTCGCCTCGGAGGCGATCGACCACGACCGGGCCGAAGGCATGCTGGAGACGCTGCTCGCCGCACCCGGCTCGTACACCCGCTCGCTGCTGCTGCGGATCACCGCCACGGCGACGCTGTGCCTGCCCGCCGCGGCCGAGATCACGCTGATCGGCACCCTCGGCTTCGGCTTCCCGCTGCGCCTTGCCGCACCGGGGGTCTTCCTCGCCGCCCTCGCACTGACCTTTGCGGGCACCACCGGCACCGCGGCGCTGCTCGCCGGGCTCTTCGTCCTGGTCCGCGGCGCCCGCACCTACCAGAACGCCCTCACCTACCCCTGCTACCTGCTGGGCGGCCTGATCGTCCCGGCCGCGCTGCTGCCGCAGCCGCTCGCCGCCCTCAGCCGCGTCTGGTTCCTCTCCTGGGGCGCCGACCTGATGCGCGACGCCCTCGACGGCGACCCGGCCGGCGCCCTGCGCCGCCTGCTCGCGCTCACCGCGCTCGCCGGCCTCCAGTGCCTGCTCGGCGTCCTCGTCCTGCACCGGGTCCTCGCCCGCGCCCGCGAAGGGAGCGTCGCCCTCCATGCCTGACATCCCCGCCCACACCGCCGCGACCCGGCGGACACCGGCCGCTCTCCTGCGCTCCGCGGACCGGCGGCTGTACCTCTTCGGGCTCGGCGTGCACGCCGGGTTCGCGGACTACCGCCGGATGTTCACCTGGCGCAGCTGGCTGTTCGGCTGGGTCCTGAGGATGCTCGCGCAGGTCGCCTTCTTCGCCTCGCTCGGCCGGCTGCTCGGCACCCCGGGCAGCGCCGACGCCATCGCCCTCGGCAACGCCGCCCTGCTCGGCCCGCTCGGTGCCCTGGGCGTGATCGCCTCCTGCGCCGCCGAACGCCGCTCGGGCACCCTGCCGCTGCTGCTGCTCGGCCGCTCGGCACCCCTGCCGGTACTCGCCGCCCGGGGCGTGTACTGGGTGTGCGACGCCACGCTCACCGCGGCACTGGCCACCATGATGCTCCCGCTGTTCACCGGGTGGCGGCCGGAACCGGCCGTCCTGCCCGGCATACTCGCCCTGGAAGTCCTCGGCACCGTCTCGTGCTACGCCATGGCGCTCGCGCTGACCCCGCTGAGCATGCGGTTCCCGGAGTCCCGCGGCTTCCTCACCTCCGGCGTCCTGGTCCTGATGATGCTGTTCGGCGGGGTGAACGTCCCGGCCCCCCACGGCCCGGCCACCGTCGTGGCGGCCGTGCTCCCGATGACGCACGCCCTGACCGCGATCCGCGGCCTCGCGGGCGACGGCCGGCTGCCCGTGACCGAACTCCTCGCCGAGACGTCGGTACTGGCGGGATGGGCCGTCATCGCCGTGCTGCTCGTGCCCTGGGGGCTGCGCCGGGCGGCGCGCGCCGGCGCACTCGCGTGAACGGCCCCTCCCCGCCGCACGGAGAGCCCTTGGCACTCCCGGCGGCAGTCCGTCGGGGGCGACGTCGCCGTCCCCACCTGAAGCTATGATCCCCAAGCCCCTCGAACCACGCCCAAGGAGCCCTCTTGAGCACCGTGACCCTCCACGTCACCCGCAACGACCAGCAGTCCACCGAGACGGTTCCGACGGGCACCCCCTGCACGACGCTCTACGCGCACGACCCCGCGGTGATCGCGGTCCGCGTCAACGGCGAACTGCGCGACCTGGACACCCCGGCCGCGGACGGCGACATCGTCGAACCGGTGGAGATCACCAGCCCGGACGGCCTGGACATCCTGCGCCACTCCACCGCACACGTCATGGCCCAGGCCGTGCAGAACCTCTTCCCCGAGGCCAAGCTCGGCATCGGTCCGCCCGTCAAGAACGGCTTCTACTACGACTTCGACGTCGAGCGGCCGTTCACGCCCGAGGACCTCAAGGCCGTCGAGAAGAAGATGCAGGAGATCGTCAAGCGCGGCCAGCGCTTCTCCCGGCGCGTCGTCACCGACGAGGCCGCCCGCGAGGAACTCGCGAACGAGCCGTACAAGCTGGAACTGATCGGCCTCAAGGGCTCGCCCTCGCACGACGACGGCACGGACGTCGAGGTCGGCGCCGGCGAACTGACCGTCTACGACAACCTGGACGCCAAGACCGGCGAGCCGTGCTGGAAGGACCTCTGCCGCGGCCCCCACCTGCCGTCGACCCGCCACATCCCGGCGTTCAAGCTGATGCGCAACGCGGCCGCCTACTGGCGCGGCAGCGAGAAGAACCCGATGCTCCAGCGGATCTACGGCACCGCCTGGCCGTCCAGGGACGCGCTGAAGGCGCACCTGGACCTCCTCACCGAGGCCGAGAAGCGCGACCACCGCAGGCTCGGCGCCGAACTCGACCTGTTCTCCTTCCCCGACGAGATCGGCTCCGGCCTGCCGGTCTTCCACCCCAAGGGCACCGCGCTGCGCCAGGCGCTGGAGGACTACTCGCGCAAGCGCCACCGCCAGGCGGGCTATCAGTTCGTCACCACCCCGCACATCACCAAGGAGAACCTGTTCCGCACCTCGGGCCACCTGCAGTGGTACGCGGACGGCATGTACCCGCCGATGGAGCTGGACGAGGGCGCGACCTACTACCTCAAGCCGATGAACTGCCCGATGCACAACCTGATCTACCGGTCGCGCGGGCGTTCCTACCGTGAACTGCCGCTGCGGCTCTTCGAGTTCGGGACGGTCTACCGGTACGAGAAGTCCGGCGTGGTGCACGGCCTGACCCGGGTGCGCGGACTCACCATGGACGACGCCCACATCTACTGCACCCCCGGCCAGCTCGGCGACGAGCTGCGCAGCGTGCTGCGATTCGTCCTCGACCTGCTCGCGGACTACGGCCTGACCGACTTCCACCTGGAGCTGTCGACCAGGGACCCGGCCAGTCCCAAGTACGTCGGCTCGGACGAGGACTGGGCGCAGGCCACCGCGGCGCTGCGCGAGGCGGCCGGGCGGGAGAACCTGGAGCTGGTCCTGGACGAGGGCGGCGCCGCGTTCTACGGGCCAAAGATCTCCGTCCAGGCCCGGGACGCGATCGGCCGGTCGTGGCAGATGTCGACCATCCAGGTGGACTTCCAGCTGCCGCAGCGTTTCGAGCTGGAGTACCAGTCGGCAGAGGGGACCCGGGAACGGCCCATCATGATCCACCGGGCACTGTTCGGTTCGATCGAACGGTTCCTCGGGGTGCTCACCGAGCACTACGCGGGCGCCTTCCCCGCCTGGCTGGCCCCGGTCCAGGTGGTGGCCATCCCGATCACCGGCGACCAGGTCCCCTACCTGCAGCAGATCGCCGAGCGCCTGCGTGGGCACGACATCCGGGTGGAGGTCGACGCCGGCTCGGACCGGATGCAGAAGAAGATCCGCACCGCCCAGCAGCAGAAGGTCCCCTACATGCTGCTGGCCGGACAGGAGGACGTCGCCCAGGGAGCGGTCTCCTTCCGCTACCGCAACGGCGAGCAGAAGAACTTCGTCCCGGTGGACGAAGCCGTCGAGGAGATCCTGCGGGCCGTGCAGGACCGCACCCTGGACTGACCACCCACCGCGGTCCGATGACGAGAACCGCACACCTCCGCCGGACGCACCGCCCCGCGGCCTGTCGCCGTGCCTCCCCGCCGGGAGGTACGGCGACAGGCCGTCCCGGCGCGGACGGGCAGGGGACCGAAAAACACACAGCACGCCCGGTGAGGGAGAACGACGAACATGATGGACGACACCGCGCTGGAGATGCAGACCGCCTCCAGCGGTCTGCAGGACCTGGACATGGCCGTCTACACCTGGGTGGTCGAGCACGGCAGGGCCGACTACACCGCGATAGCGGCCGCCGTCGCGGTCGGCCCGCAGGAAGCCGAGGCGAGTGTCGAGCGTCTGCTGCGGGCCCGCCTGCTGCAGACCAACCCGGACAACCCGGCCGACCTGTTCGCGGTTGCGCCCGAGACCGCCGCCGCCCAGATCTCCGCCCCGGTGGAGGCCCAGATCTACGAGCAGCGGCAGCGACTGGCACAGGTCAGACAGGAACTCAACCGGTTCATCCCCCACTACTACAGACAGCGTTCCGCCTCGGGTTCCCTGGTGGTGCTGGAGAACCTCCAGGACGTCCGGGACTCCCTCAACCGTGCATCCGACCGATGTCAGAAGGAAGTGCTGACCTCCCAACCGGGCGGGGGCGCGCGCGTCCCCGAGGCGATGCAGGAGGCCCTGGTCCGGGATCAGGAGATGCTCAAGCGCGGTATCCGGATCCGGACCCTCTACCACCACACGGCCCGCTTCAACGGCCCCAGCCAGGCGTACGTCGTCGCCGCGTCCGCGCTGGGCGGCCAGTACCGGACGGCGCACGAACTCTTCGGGCGGCTGATCGTCTTCGACCGCGAGCTGGCCTTCATCCCCACCCAGGAGAAGAACTG
>NZ_JBEZIR010000122.1:0-27380 GCF_040651175.1 Kitasatospora sp. NPDC048540 | reverse complement strand
AACGACTACGACCCCGCCGGCAGCACCCAGATGTTCCGGGCGTTCGTCGACGAGGCCCCGGCCCCGCAGGCCCCGGGCTCCGTGACCACCTACGGCAGCAACAACAACGCCGGTTCAGGCCGCACCGGCATGATCATCGTCGGTGCCGTGCTGGCGCTCGTCGTGGTCGCCGGTGTGATCTGGCTCGCCGTCAAGTAACCCGTCCCGAACTCCTCCTGCGTCCTCACCCCGGCGGCGCCGGGCCCGGCGGACCGGGGACACCGCGGGCCCGCGCACCCGCACCGTTCCCCGGGCCGTCCGCCCGGTGGCGCACCGCGCTCCCGCGGGGGTGGCGGGGGCGGTGATGTCCCTAGACTGAACGGGTCCTACGACTCTCGTACGCCCGTGCCCCTGGAGGACAGCCCGTGACGCAGCAGCCCACCGAGACCGCCCGCAGCCTCGGCCTGACGGGCGCCGTCAACGCTCGCGACCTCGGGGGCTACCCGACCGCGGACGGCCGGGTGCTGCGGCACGGCGTCGCGCTGCGCGCGGACGCGCTCAGCCGGCTCACCGACGAGGACCTGGCGGTGCTCGCCGACCACGGACTGCGCCGGGTGGTCGACCTGCGCAGTCTGGTCGAGGTCCGCGAGGCCGGTCCCGACCGGCTCCCCGGCCTGCCCGCGGCTGCTCTCGCGGCGGCCGAGTTCTCCGACTCCCCGGGTGTCGTCGAGCCTGCGGACCCGGCCGGCATCGCGCTGCACCACCTGCCGATCTTCGCCGCGGACTTCGACATCTACGTGGCGCTGCGCAACGCGCTCGCCGACCGCGACGCCGACAAGCAGCGCGCCCTGCTCGGCGACGGCAAGGCCGCCGCGATGATGACCGGCCTCTACCGCTGGTTCGTCACCGACCCGGTGGCCCGCGACCGGTTCGCGAGCGTGATCCGGCTGCTCGCGGCGCCCGACGGGCCGCCGCTGGTGTTCCACTGCTCGGCGGGCAAGGACCGCACCGGCTGGGCGGCGGCGCTGGTGCTCACCGCCCTCGGCGTCGACCGCGACACCGTCTTCGACGACTACCTGCTCACCAACCAGCGCTCGGCCGCCCTGATCGAGATGATCGTCGACAGCTTCCACACCCGCGGCCTGATGAAGGATCCGTCGCTGCTGCTGCCGGTCTTCCGCGCCGAGCGGGCGTACCTGGAGACCGCCTTCGCCGCGGTCGAGGCCGGCTGGCCGTCCTTCGACGCGTTCTGGCGGGACGGTCTCGGCCTCGACGACCAGGTCCTCGACGGCCTGCGCGCCAACCTCCTGGTCTGACCCGCCCGGGCCCGCCGCACCCCGACGGCCCGCCCGCGGCGCACCCGCACCGCGGGCGGCGACGGCGGACGGGCCCCGGCGGGCCGCTACGCCTCCGCGATCAGACCGTCCCGCAGCTGGGCCAGGGTCTTGGTCAGCAGCCGGGAGACGTGCATCTGGGAGATGCCGATCTCCTCGCCGATCTGGGACTGGGTGAGGTTCCCGAAGAAGCGCAGCATGATGATCCGCCGCTCCCGGGGCGGGAGTTTGGCCAGCAGCGGCTTCAGCGACTCGCGGTACTCCACGCCCTCCAGCGCCAGGTCCTCGTAGCCGAGCCGGTCGGCGAGCGGGCCCTCGCCGTTGTCGTCCTCGCCGGGGCTGGAGTCCAGCGAGCTGGCGGTGTACGCGTTGCCGACCGCGAGGCCCTCGACCACGTCGTCGTCGCTGACGCCGAGGAAGGCGGCGAGCTCGGGGACGGTGGGGGAGCGGTCCAGCTTCTGGGCGAGCTCGTCGCCCGCCTTGGTGAGGGCCAGCCGCAGCTCCTGCAGGCGCCGCGGCACCCGCACCGACCAGCTGGTGTCCCGGAAGAAGCGCTTGATCTCGCCGACCACGGTGGGCATCGCGAAGGTCGGGAACTCCACCCCGCGGTCCGGGTCGAACCGGTCGATCGCCTTGATCAGGCCGATGGTGCCGACCTGGACGATGTCCTCCATCGGCTCGTTGCGGCTGCGGAAGCGCGCGGAGGCGTACCGGACCAGCGGCAGGTTCAGCTCGATCAGGGTGTCGCGGACGTACGTGTGCTCGTCGCTCCCGGCCTCCAGCGCCGCGAGCCGCCGGAACAGCGAGCGGGACAGCGTCCGGGTGTCCAGGGTGCGGTCGGCGGGCTCGACGGGCGCCGCCGCGGCCGTGGCGGACGCGTCGGCGCCCGGGCCGTCGGGGCCGGCGGTGCCGCCCGGACCGCCGCCGGGCGCGTCCGTGGCGCACCGGTCACCGGGCCCGGCCGCCTGGCCGGGCACCACGGCGACCGCCGCAGGCTCAAGGATCTCCTCGGCGACCGCCTCGACGACTGCACTGGCCGGCTTTCCGGACACGCGCCCACCCCCTCGTGACTGACCGTTCAACGGGCACCACCAGACAGTGGTTCCCGGATGAGTTCGTCCCCCACCTCAATACCGGCACACTGTCCCCGGCAAACCCGAATGTCGCAAGATGTCACTCGGCGGTAACGCGGTGCGATCCTGCGGCCACGTCCGGGCGCGGGCGCACGACCCGGCTCACTCCTCCCAGGAGTTCCCGGTCCGCAGCCGGGTCAGGATCCGGGCCAGCAGCCGGGAGACGTGCATCTGGGACATCCCCAGCTCGGTGGAGATCTGGGACTGCGTCAGGTTGGCGAAGAACCGCAGCATGATGATCCGGCGTTCCCGTTCCGGCAGCTGGACCAGCAGGTGCCGCACCATGTCGCGGTGCTCGACGTCGGCCAGCGCCGAGTCCTCGTAGCCGAGCCGGTCCAGCAGGGCCAGCCCGCCCTCGTGCTCCTGGGCGGCCTCCAGCGAGGCCGCGTTGTAGGCGCGGCCGGCGTCCAGACAGGCCCGGACGTCCTCCTCGGGGATCCGCAGGTTGGCGGCGATCTCCGGCACCTTGGGGGCCCGGCCGTGCACCACGGTGAGCTCCTCCATCGCGCCGCTCACCTGGACCCACAGCTCCTGGAGCCGGCGCGGGACGTGCATGGTGCGGACGTTGTCGCGGAAGTAGCGCTTGATCTCGCCGAGGATGGTGGGCAGCGCGTAGGTGGGGAACTGCACCCCGCGGTCGGGGTCGAACCGGTCGATCGCGTTGATCAGGCCGATGGTGCCGACCTGGACGATGTCCTCCATCGGCTCGTTGCGGCTGCGGAAGCGGGTCGCCGCGTAGCGCACCAGCGGGATGTTGATCTCGATCAGGGCGGCGCGGACCCGGGCCCGCTCGGGGGCGTCCGGGGGGAGTTCCGCCAGCCGTTCGAAGAGCACCCGGGTGAGCGTGCGGACGTCCACCGCGCTGCCGCGGACGCCCGGCCGCTGGTCCTCGGGCCCGCCCGCCGGGGGCCCGGCCGCGGCCGTCCGGGCGCCGGGCGCCGCGGGGGCGGCGGCCGGGGAACCGTCGTCCCGGTCCGCCTCCGGCGTCCCGTCCTGTGTCCGCACGGACACCTGCACCCCTCCCAATGTCGACACCACACGATCCGAGCTGCCTGCTGCCCGGTGCAGACCGGGCGCCGTGGTGCTGCCCGGGGCTCGATCACCACCTCGCCATATCCGGCAAAACCGGTCATAGCATCACAAGTCGTTCATAGGGCGGGCAAGCACCGGATATAGGCGTGTTGGTGGACGCTGCGGCGAACGGCGGTATGTGCTGCGGCCCCCCGCCCGGGACGGGGGCGGGGGGCCGCACGGGTCGTGCGTGTGCCACGGCGGCCCGCCGGGCCGCCGGACCGGTCAGACCTCGATGTCCGCGATCACCCAGGTGGCGAACTCGCGCCACTGGCCGGCCGCGGCCTGATGGGCCGGGTGGCCGAGGTACGCCTGCAGCGCGTCCCGGTCCTCGACCAGGCTGTTGATCGCGTAGTCGTGCGCGATGTCGCGGTCGGTGGTGTTCCAGCCGCACTCCCACTCGCGCAGCTCGGGGATCAGCGAGCCGAGCGCGTCGAAGGCCTCGGCGCCGGCGACCGCGCGCGGGTCGTCCTTCGAGACGCCGTCGTTGAGCTTGAACAGGACCAGGTGCCGGATCACGAAGCCGCTCCTACCAGTGCAGTGAGGGTGGACGAACCCCGCCACGGTAACCGTCGCTGCGCCCGCTCAGTTCACCAGCCCGGTCATGAAGGTCCCGACCGCCTTGGCCGCGTCCGAGATCCCGACGAACCCCGACTGGACCAGCTCGGCGGCGCGGGTGGGGGAGGTGATGATCGTGTAGATCACGAAGATCAGCAGGAGGTACATGCCGACTTTCTTCGCCTGAGCCATCGGACGGGCCTGCCTCCCTAGCGCCGGGCGCCACCCTGGTCCCCGGCGCCCACTCTCCTGGCGGCAGCTTATCCATCGGACGGGCTATCGAGTGAGTGGCGCGTTCACCCGTCGGGACGAAGGTCCCAGCGGGTGGGGCCTTTCTCCGGATGCCCGGGCCGGAGCCGGACGGCAGGATTGGTGATGTGACGAGGATCTGGCAGGAATCCCCGTCGCACGGAACCGGAGTTCCCCGCTGTGGGACCGGGCGCCGCGGGTTTCCCCCTGACGCGGCACCGGTTGTGGGACCTCCGCAGGGGGAGCGGTCCGTCCCCCCGGGACCGCTCCCCCCTCCGAAGACCTTCACGGTCTCGCAGGCTCTGCACTCCCCGGGCCAAGGTGGTGGTCGGCCCGGACGCGAGTGCGGAGCCTTCCGCGTTCTCCCCGTCGTGTGCTCCCCGCGGGACCGGCTGCGGACGCGGGTACGACGGAGGGCCCGGACTGTGATCAGTCCGGGCCCTCCGTGCGAAGCGGTAGCGGTGGGATTCGAACCCACGGTGAAGTTGCCCCCACACACGCTTTCGAGGTCCGCCCTGGGGCTGGCGCGGTGCCAGCGCTGGGCTAATCAGCAGGTGGGATCCGGTCGCGTAGTGGCGGCCCGAACGCTGACGGACAGTCGCGGTCGAGTCTGAATGAGACGAAAACTGAGACGGAGCCCGACCGCTGCTGTCACTTCGGGCGCTTGAGCGACAGCTTGATCCGGCCCTTGCTGTAGCCGTTGTCCTCGGCGCCGTGGCGCGTGGAGTCCGACGGGGTGTAGCGCCCAGACATGGGGCGGTCCACGTTGATCAACTTTTTCATGGCGGCCCCGAATCCGACAGCGGCACTCGCGCCAAACGTTGGCCGGGCGTTCTCACTGTTCATCTGCTCACAGCTCCGTCGTCGGGTTCAGCTCGGAGGGGAAGTAGTGCTTGCGCCTGATCCACTTGAAGCCCTCATGGCGGGTGATGCCTGCGACCTCGATGGGCCCACCGACAGTGTCCGCCCCTGGAGTGAAGCGTACAAACTTGGCCGTCAAGTCGACCAGCCATATTGCAAGATCAATTGCATCTTGGAATGGCATGGCGGGCAGGGTGAACGGGATGGACAGCTGTTCCTCAATGGCGCCAAGGGCCAGGGGCGCCTCCTCGGCGGACACTCCGAGGTTGACTAGGGCGTTGCCCAGGCCGAGGCTATAGCCCTTGAGGATCCGGTTGATGGGCTCTGGGTTGCCGTACCAGCTCACGCCGGTGGTCTCGCCCTCGTGGAGCGGAGAGATCACCGGGTCTGCGTCTGGAGCAAACGTGATCTGGTATTCCTCGGCAAGCGTACCTCCTGACGAGTACCCGCCAACGAGTAGGCCCAGTTCCCCGCTGAGCGGGTGCGAGGCGATGTGCTCCTCATGCACGAAGTCCGTGATCATCTCGACCACGTCCTTCATGGTGTAGCGGTCGGCATGGAGCGTCGGGCCGTGCTCGGGGACCTCACCTTGAAAACGCCGACGTAGATCCTTCATGAGTGTGGCGATCGAAGCCGTGCCGATGTTCCCTTGGCCCCACGTCATTGCACCAATGGGAAGCCGCTTGTGCAGGTTGAAGACCTTGTTGGCGTTGTTGTACACGTTGATCACGCCGAGGTCAGCAGTGGCAAACGTGGTCGCACTGTCAGCAGCCAGCACCAAGCCGTCGTGGACCTTAACACTCACTGCGATAGTCAAGCGTGCCTCCTTGCATGCGCTGTGGGGACACCTTAGGGCTCAATGGCTGCCGCCCGTGAGACCTTGGGAGTGACGCCTGTGGACAGTTTTGGGTCAGCAGAGGGGCCGACCCGAAACCGCAGCTAGCCAAGTGCTGATTCGACTGAAGTGCGGTCGTCGAACCCATGTGTGGTGATGGTTGCCGGCCTCTGTGCGATCCATCCTGAGACTCTGGGGCCCCCGTTCACGGCACCCCCCTCGCGTACTGTCCGGACGTGGGTGAATCCATGGTCGACGTAGTAGCGCTGGAGGCGTTCGTTGGTGGTCCAAGCGTCCAGGCGTAGCCACTGGGCGCCTTCGCCGGCTGCACGGTTGCTTGCCCAGTTGAGCAGGCGACCCCCGATGTCCTGACCCGCGTAGGCCCGCGAGACGGTCAGCTTGTTGACGTAACGGGCAGGCTCGCGAAGTTCAGCAGGCGTCCAGAGGCCATCTTCAGCCTCAGGCGTGAGGGTGATTGTCCCTGCGGTCATCTCCCCGTCCCGCAGCATGAACACGGTGCCGGCCTGGATGGTGGCGAGGAGCTTGTCAGCCGGGTACGGCCGACTCCACTGGTCGCTACCGAGCGCGCTCAGCCAGCCTGCTGCCTCGGTCCGAAAGGCCAAGAGTCGATCGAGATCCGCAGGCTCCGCTGTCTCGACCCTCATGCCTGGCCTTCCCTCGCTGCGAGGTTCCCGATCTCGTAGTTCATGTGGTTCAGGTCGCCCCTGAGGGTTGTGACGGTGCACCGTACCGGCTGTGTCTCCGAATACCCCGTGCGGACCCACACCAGCACGGGGACGCCAGCACCGACCTGCAAGAGCCGTGCCTCATCCGGCGTTGGCATCCGGGTCGAGATGTCGTCGAAGTACCCGACCTGGTCGATGCCGAGACCTGCCAGGTATCGCGTCGTTCCTTCGTCGATGTCACCTGGTTCAGCCAGTCGCGGAGCCTTCTCGACCACCCACATCGGGTAGTTGGTGGCCTGGGTGGACCACGGAACGCCATCTACGTAGCGGTGGCAGAACCGAAGGACAGTGGTGGAGCCTGCCTCGATCCGGAGCTGGTCGGCCACGATCGCTGGAGCAGGCTGCATCTCCACCCGGAACTCTTGATGTGGACGCCGTCCCGCCTGCGTCACGTCGGTGCTGTAGGCATCCCCGAGCTGGGGGAAGGTGAGGTTCTCGAACCGCGAGGCGTTCAAGCTGAACACCTCGTGCGAGCGGACCTCGTAGCCGAGCCCCTGGCTCGAAGTGATGAGCCCTTCGGCGACAAGCACATTGAGTCCTGCGCGGACAGTGTTCCGGGACGCGTCGAAGCGCTCGCACAGATCACGCTCGGACGGCAGGCGGCCTCCGGGCGGGAAGGCTCCGTTGCTGATCTCGTGCCGGAGCGCATCTGCTACACGGCGGTACAGCGGCTGGCTACTCATACCTCCCATAATGACGCATCCAGTCAACTGGTTCCTACATGTTGAACCAATGGGCTTGACGATCGCTCTGTGTGAGTGCAGCATCATGTTCAGCAGCTTGTACCTACCAGTTGAGCCAGGGGCTCAACAAGGTCAAGGTGGACGTGATGGGCCATGCCCTGAGACGTCTCTGAGCTGCGCAAGCCCCGCGAGATGGGCGGCTCACGCCGCACCCAGGGGCAGGAGCCCTCGATGTTGATGAGGGGGAGGCTCCCGGGCGCCTTGTCAGTCCCGGAGGGCAGAGATCGAAAGATCAGCCGTCCGCGCCTATGCGGGAGCACGCTCCCGAGAGGACGGCACTGCGGGCCTGCGCCACACCTGTGGCTGCGGGCCCGCCTCGATGAACGAGTGACTTTGGTGACCGACCCGTGCCTGTGGTGGGCGGGTCGGGATCCATGGCTACTCGTGCATGACGAGTAGCTGGGCCTGATGAGTCGGGGCCACCGCGCAATTCCTTGGCCGGAGCGCGGCAGCCCCTCGGGCCAACCCCAACTAGGAGAGGTCTACCCGTGAAGTCGATTGTTGCAGGACAGCGTGCCGTGAACTCGGATGAGTTCGCGGAGCTGGCGTTGGGCGTGGACTCGGAGCTGTTCGCCGGTGTGGCCGGCGAGTCGGCGATCGAGCGGCAGGCCCGGTTGGACGTGGCGGAGGCGGTGCTGGCGGACCTGCGCCGAGAGGACCCGGAGCTGGCCGCCTACGCCGAGCGCCTGATGAACACCGCCCCGGTCCCGCTCCACAACACCCGCCGCGCCGCCCACCCGGACGTGGTGCTGGGGGTGGCGGCGTGAACCGGGCGGGCAAGTTCTGGATGGTCGCCGCGCTGTTGGGCGTGGTCGGTATGGCGTTCCGGGTCTCCTGGAACGCGCTGAAGGACATCGCCAGCGCGATCGGCGCCGACCCGACCGCCGCCACGGTCTACCCGCTGGTGATCGACGGCCTGATGGCGCTGGCCCTGGTCGCCGTGCTGATCCTCACCGGGGCCGACCGCAGGTTCGCGCTGCGGGTCCTGGTCGGCTACACGGTCGCCTCACTGGTCCTCAACTACACCCACGGACTGGTGACCCTGCACGGCGGCGGCCGGGCCAAGCTGGCCGACTGGGCACCCGCCCACTGGGCCCTGGTCCTGCTCGCCAGCTCGCTGCCGGTCGGCTCGATCGCCTTCGGCTCCGACCTGGTGGCCAAGGTCCTGCACCACAGGCCCGAACCAGCAGAAAACACCCAGACCGGCATGAATCGGTCGGTGTCTGACCTGCCCGAACGGTCCGACCCGGACCCGCTGGGGTCGGTGTACGAGTCGCCCGACCCCGCTCCGGCCGCCGAGCCGACCGTGCCCGCCCCGGTGGTGGAGCCGGTCCGCCCGGTCAAGGCCGTGGCGGCGGTGGCGAGTCGGCCCCGCCGGGCGACCGGCACGGTCCCGCAGTCGGCCCGCACCGCCCGACCGACCCGCACGCCGGTCGAGCTGCTGGCCGAGGCCCGCACCGCCACAGCCGGGTGGCCGGACGACGACCTGGTGGCCGACCGGATCCGGGAGGCGGTCCGCACCTCCTCCGCCAAGGCCCGCGAACTGCGCGACGCCCTCAAGGCCGAGCGGACCGAGCTGGCCGCCCGGCCGGGCCTTCACGCGGTCCCGACCCCGCACAGCACCACGCCGGCCGAGGACACCCCGGCCACTGAGGGGGTGGCGTTGTGAGTGCCGGTACCGCTTCGGGTCAGGTGGACGCGGCCGGTGCGCTGATGGCGATGGTCACCGCGTTCCGGTCCCTGCCCGCCCCGGCGTTCCGACTGGAACGGCTCTGGGGCTGCGGGGGCGGGGCCGAGGGCGTGTGGGGCGTAACGCTCGCCCTGCACGGCGGTCTGGGCCAGTTCGAGCAGTGGCGCGCCGCGCTCGGCCTCGACCCGGCCGACGTCACCGCCCACCTGGACGCGGATGGCCCGCACTGGCTGGAGGCCACCGGCACTTGGTCCGGGGTCCCCGTGCAGCTCATCGGCCACTTCCACTTCACCGACCCCCGGCCCGGGCCGGGCGCCGGGTGAGCGCCCGGCTCGCCGACCGGGGCGAGACCACCGGCACGATCCCGACCTACCGGTGGCAACAGGCCCCGGACGGCTACGCGACCCTGCGTCAGCTGCGTAAGCGGGGGCTGCGGCCGGGCGGTCAGCCGGTCGCCGCACAGCTCCTCTGGCGCTCGCGCTTCGGCGGCACCGCGCTGGCGTTCCTGTACCGGATCGACCTCGCCCGGCCGGTCCGCCCGATGACCCCGGCCAAGGCCGCCGCCCTCGCCGCCGCGAACCGGGCCCGGCGGATGTGCCCCGGCTGCGGGCGCGACGCGGGCTACGTCCTCCCGGCGCGCTACGGCACCTGCGTGCCGTGCGCCGACGGCTGGCCGATCGCCGCCTGAACGGCCCGCACCGATCCTTCCCCCAACTTCCGCGCACCACAGTCTCTTTGGAGAGTTTGTCGTGAGCTTCGACCGCGCTGCCCGCTTCGCCGCCGCCTACGCCCTGCTGCGGGCTGCCGCCGACGTGGCGGACCACTGGATCCAGACCGACCACCAGGCCGCCACCAAGGGCCAGCACGACCACAACCCCGGGCAGTCCAGCGCGGCCGGCCGCCGCGCCTGCACCGCCCACGTCGCCACCTACACCGCCACCCAGGCCACCGCCCTGCTGCTCGGCACCCGGGTGCTGGGGGTGCGGCTGCGGCCCGGCCCCATCGCCGCCGCCCTCACCGTATCGGCCGTCACGCACTACATCGCCGACCGCCGCGAGCCCCTGCGCCGCCTCGCCGACGCCACCGGCAGCCGGGCCTTCGTGCGGCTCGCCGACCACGGCATGAACGGCGCCTACTGCCTCGACCAGGCCTGGCACCACGCCTTCGAGACCGCCGCCGCCCTCATCGCCTCCGCCTGACCGGAAGGGACCCGCCATGTCCGACACGTTCATCCCGACCAGCCCGGTCACCGGCCTGCCGGTCGGCACCGTCGCCGTGTTCCTCACCCAGAGCGCCGCCCTGGTCGCGCTGTTCGCGGCCGATGGGCCCGACACCCACTACCGGCCCGGCTCCAACTTCCGCTGGTCGTGCCTGGGCTGCGGCGAGAGCAACGGCCCCACCGCCACCCTGCGCACCCCCGCCCGCAACGGCGCCAACACCCACGCCACCGAATGCCGGGCCATCCCCTGGCACCCGACCACCGCCTGACCCAGCCCGAGGAACAGCGCCACTGGCACCACCCCGGGACGGCCGCACAGCTTGCCGGCACGCCGGCCGTCCCGGGTCCCACCCTGCACAGCGATCTGTGAGGAAGGAACCACCAGTGAACCACCGCACCCCCGACCAGCCCGAGCGCCCGGACGACGAGCTGTTCGCGATGCTCGAAGCGGACCTGGCCACCGACCACGCGGTCGGCGCGACCGTGCTGGACTTCGACAAGGCCCGCACCGGCGCCACCCGCCGGATCCCCACCCCGACCACCCCCACTGACGACGACCCCGACGACGGTCCGTCGGTGTACGTGGACGCCCCGGCGCCGAAGGGAGACCGGGTGGCGGAGCGGTGGGCGACCGCCCGCGCCGCCAAGCGCCGCCCGATCATCCCCGCGTGGGCCCGTTCCAAGGCCGAACTGCTCACGTCCGCGAAGTGGCTCGGTGGGCACCTCGCCCACACGACCGGCTACCACGCGGTGCGCTCCCCGCTCTACACCGCGAAACTCCTGGCTCGCGCGCCCAGGGGTACGGCGCGGCTGGTCGGGGGCACCTACCGGTGGGTGACCGACGCCGAGGGTCGCCCCGTGCGCGCGGCGGCGGTGCGGCGTGAGGACGTGGAGCAGTACCTGACCCTGTCCCGGCGCCGGGATGCCCGGGTGAAGGCGCGGGGTGCGATCCTCGCCCTGGCCGCCGTGCTCGGGGTCGCGTTCACGGCGGTGCTGCTGGTCACCACCCCGGGCTGGACCGCGTTGGCGGTGGCGACTGCGCTGGCCCTGGCCCTCGGTGCGGCCGGCGGGCGCCCGGATGCGCCGCTGATCGACCGCGCGGTGGTCGGCACCAAGGTGCAGCGCCTCACCTCGGACATCGTGGTGCGGGCGCTCGGGGCGATGGGCATCGCCGAGATCAACAAGGCGATGGCCAAGGGCGGCTCGGGGATCACGTTCCCGGCGCCGATCACCCGGGACGGCCCCGGCTGGCGCGCCGACATCGACCTGCCCTACGGCGTTACCGCCATCGACATCATGGAACGCCGTGACCGCCTCGCCTCCGGGCTGCGGCGGCCGATGGGCTGCGTGTGGCCCGAGCCCGTGCACGACCAGCACGCCGGGCGCCTCATGCTGTGGGTCGGCGACCAGGACATGTCGCAGACCACCCCGCCGCCGTGGCCCTTGGCCAAGACCGGCACCGCCAGCCTGTTCAAGCCGATCCCGTTCGGCACCGACCAGCGCGGACGCACCGTCAGCATGCTGCTGATGTTCGCCAACGTGCTGATCGGCGCCATGCCACGCTTCGGCAAGACCTTCGCCCTGCGGGTCCTGATGCTCGCCGCCGCCCTCGACCCCACCGCCGAACTGCACGTGTGGGAGCTCAAGGGCACCGGCGACCTGGAGGACGCCGCGAAGGTCGCCGCCGACTACGGATCCGGCGCCGACGACGCCACGATCGAAGGCGCGGTCGGGTCGCTCCGCTACGTCTACAAGGAGCTGGAACGGCGGGCCGGTGTGCTGCGGTCGCTGCCGAAGGAGCGGCGCCCGGAGAACAAGGTCACCCCGGAGCTGGCGGCCGATCCCAAGCTCGGCCTGCACCCCCTCGTGCTCATCATCGACGAGTGCCAGGAGCTGTACTCGCACACGGAGTTCGGCAAGGAGGCCGGGGAGCTGTCCGAGGCCATCATCAAGCGCGGCCCCGCGATGGGCGTGATCCTCATGCTCGCCACCCAGCGCCCCGACGTGAAGTCCCTCCCGGGCGGGGTGTCGGCGAACGTCGGCATCCGCTTCTGCCTGCGGGTCATGGGCCAGACCGAGAACGACATGGTGCTGGGCACCTCCGCGTACAAGAACGGGCTGCGGGCGACCACGTTCACCGCGAACGACAAGGGCATCGGCTACCTGGTCGGCGCCGCCACCGACCCGCAGATCGTCCGCTCGTTCTACCTGGACGGCCCCGCCGCCGGACGCATCATGGACCGCGCCCGCGCCCAGCGGATCGCCGCCGGAACCCTCACCGGGGTGGCGGCCGGACAGCTGCCGGAGCGGGAGAAGACCACCAGCAGCGTCCTGGACGACCTGATCGCCATCTGGCCCACCACCGAGCCCAAGGTGTGGTCCGAGACCCTGGTGGCCGCCCTCGCCGCCTACGACGAGAACCGGTACGGCGGGTGGGAGCCCGAGCAACTCGCCCTGGTCCTCAAGCCGCACGGCATCGACACCGTACAAATGTCGCGGCGGGTGGACGGCCGGCAGGTCAACCGACGCGGAGTCGAGCGGGACCGGGTCACCACCGCGATCGCTGAGCGTGACAAGAAGCGGTCCGCCTGACCCACCTGTGGGGGTGCTACCGGTAGCGGCCCGGCCCGCTACCGGTAGCACCCCCGGTAGCGCCCCACGCCACCCCTGGCCAGGCCGCTAGCACATAGCGGCTGACCTCGCCAAACCCCCGAAACAGCCCCTGGGAGCCCCCTCATGACCCCGATAGCCCTGGCCCTCGCCTGCCTACTCGCCGTCACCCTGAGTTACGCCCTGGTGTGTGCGGTCAGCCCGTTCACCACCTGCCGCGCCTGCAAGGGCTTCGGCTTCAAGACCCGCACCACCCGCACCGGCGCGATCAAACGCGGCCGGGACTGCCGCCGCTGCCACGCCACCGGCCGCCGCCTCAGGATCGGCCGCCGCCTCCACAACCACAGCGTCGCCGCCCGCGAGAGCGGCCGCCGCATCCGCCACGACGCCCACTGACCCAGCACCACCGTCCCGGGAGGGAACCGCCGTGCTCGTCTCCGTCTCCACCGCGTTCCTGTTCGCCCTCATCACCGCCGCCCTGATCTGGTTCAAGCGCATCACCCCCGCCGCCGCACTGGCGGTGTGGCTGTGCGGCTTCACCGTCGCCAGCACCGGACTGTCCGGCCCGGTGAACTCCCTGATCGCCGCCCTCGTGTCCGCGATCGGCAGCACCCAGTGACCGCCGCCCGCACGATCCGGCCGCTGGCCGCCGTCCACCTGCGCGAGGCGATGACCGCCACCGCCAACCACGACGGACCGGCCGCCCTGGCGGCCCTCATGCACATCGACGCTGAGTCCTGGCAGGCCATCAACGCCCGTCTTGCCCAGCTCGGGACCGACATCCTCACCGTCCTCAACACCACCGCCGTGGGAGGCATCCAGTGAGCACGACCGATCTGATCGCCGCCGCTGTCCTGTTCGGCCCCGGTGCGGTAGCTGGCGCGTTCCACGCCCGGTCCGTGCGAGGGCAGCGCGCCGACTCGGCCCGGGTGCGGGCTGTGCTGGCCGTGTCGGCCGCCGAACGCGCCGCCCTCGCCGAGCAGCAGAGCCCGACTCCGCCCCCGGCGCGGGAGTCCGCCCCCGCACCGCAGCCCGCGCCGCCGGTCCGACTGGCGACGGTCATCGACTTCCCCGCCCGCCGGGCGGCGTAGGGGCGCGGGGTGGCCGCCCTCGACTGGCACGACGCGGCCCACTACGACCGCGCCAGCGCCCTGCCCTGCCGCCACTGCGGCAGCCCCACCCTGCTGCGGGACGACCAGCGCAGACCTGCGCACAAGGTCTGCGCCGAGACGTCCACCACGCCCACCGCTGCCGTGGCGGCCCCGGTCCCGGCCGGGACGGGCACGGCATTCCTGCCCACCGCGCAGGAGTCGCCGATGGACTGGCAGCGCGCCCTGTCCGCCGCCCACCACGCCGCCGAACGCGGCCTGGCCGTCTTCCCCCTCGCCCGCACCAAGCGCCCGGCGATCCCGAGCCCACACCCCAAAGGCACCCCCTGCCGGGGCGAGTGCGGCCGGTTCGGCCACGGGGTCCTGGACGCCACCACCGACCACCAGGTGATCGACGCCATGTTCGGGCGAGCGTCGTGGGCCACCGCCTACGGCATCGCGTGCGGCCGGGCCCCGCACCACCTGATCGGCCTCGACCTGGACGTGAAGGACGGTCAGGACGGCATCGCCGACCTGACCGCCCTGGCCGAGCAGCACCACTTCACCATGCCCGCGACGGCCACGGTGGCCACGCCTTCCGGCGGGCTGCACCACTGGCTGGTCGCCCCGCCCGGTGCCCGGATCGTCAACTCGGTCAAGGCCGTGGCGCCGGGGATCGACGTGCGGGGCGTGGCCGGGTACCTGGTCGGCCCCGGATCACTGGGGGAGCGCGGCCGGTACCTGTTCGCCCCCGGCACCAACCCCGACACCATCGCCCCGGCCCCGGACGGGCTGCTGGCACTACTCACCCCCAAACCCACCCCGGCCGTACTGCCCGACCCGGACAGGCTCCGGCAGGGCATCCGCAAGCAGGGCGCCTACGCCAAAGCCGTCATCGAACGCGAGGCCGCCAAGGTCGCCGCCACGAAGCAGCCCGGGCGCGGGCGGCAGTTGTTCGCCAGCTCCGCCGCCCTGGGCGTCCACGTCGCGGCCGGCACCGTCACCGAGGACGTGGCGTTCGACGCGCTGCTGAGCGCGGGCCTGTCCACCGGCCTGCCGCACCCCGAGTGCGAGCGCACCATCCGCCGGGGCTTCGCCAAGGCCGCAGGCACCCTGCGCCCGGCGGCCTGACAGCCGGACCTCACCCGACGCGGGGGCGGGAAAAGCGCTTTCCCCGCCCCCGTCCTCCCGCGCCTTCTCCGCCGTGTCCCGGCCCCGTACGGGCCCCTCTCACCGCCCGCCACACACCCTCCGGAGGATTCTTCGTGACCCCCGCCAGCAACGCCCCTGACGACCCGTACGACAACGTGAGCCCCCTGTTCCGCGAAGGGTGGGAGCAGGACGCCGACCCCGGCCAGGCCCCGGAGGCGTGGGACACCCCGGTGCCGGTCGGCGAGTCCCGCACCCTGCCCGCGTTTCCCGTCGACGCCCTGCCCGCCTGGGTGGGGGAGATGGTGGCCGCCGTGGCGGAGGAGACCCAGACCCCGGCCGACCTCGCCGGGTGCCTGGCGCTAGCCGCTCTCGCGGCCGCAGCGGGCGGCCGGGTCAGGGTCCGGATCCGGGGCAGGTGGCACGAGCCGGTGAACATCTACACCGCCGTGGCGCTGCCCCCGGGCAACCGGAAGTCCGCCGTGTTCGACCTGATGATCGCGCCGTTGCTGACCGTCGAGAAGGAGCTGAAGGCCGCCAGCGCACTGAAGCGGACCGAGGCCGAGACCACGCTCAAGCTGCTCAAGGCCGCCGCCGAGCGGGCCACCGCCAAGGCAGGGGCCGCCGAGGCGGGCGACCGGGCCACGGCAGCCCAGGAGGCGGTGGCCCTCGCCCAGGAGGCCGAGGCCGTCACCGTCCCGGCCGAGACGCAGCTCATCGCCGACGACGCCACCCAGGAGTCGTTGGCGACGCTGCTGGCCGAGCAGGGCGGGCGGATCGCCATCATGAGCCCCGAGGGCGGGATCTTCGACATCATCGCCGGTCTGTACTCCGGCAGCTCCAACATGACCATCTTCCTGAAGGGCCATGCCGGGGACATGGCCCGGGTGAACCGGCAGGGCCGCCCGTCCCAGTACGTCGAGCGGCCGGCCGTGACGATGGGCCTGGCCATCCAGCCCGAAGTGCTGGACGCCATCGCCAAGGTCAAGGGCGCCGACGGACGCGGCCTGCTCGCCCGCTACCTCTACTCTGTCCCGGTGTCCCTGGTGGGCTCCCGCACAGTCGAGCCTGAGCCGATCCCCGACCAGGTGGTCGACGCCTACGGCGAGCGGCTGGCCGCGCTGACCAGGGACCTGGCGGACTGGACCGACCCGGCGGTGGTCACCCTCACCCCCGAGGCTGATGCCGTGATGCTGGCCTACCAGAAGGTCACCGAGGCCCGCCTCGCCAAGGGCGGGAGCCTCGCCCCGATCATCAAGTGGGCCAGCAAGCGCGACGGGGCAGTGGCCCGCCTCGCCACCCTGCTGCACCTCGCCACCCACCCCGCCGAAGGGTGGCGGCGCCCGATCGAGGCGGCCACCATGGCCGCCGCCACCCGCCTCGGGGACTACTTCACTGTCCACGCGCTCCACGTCTTCGACGCGATGGGCGCCGACCCCGCCCGGGACGCGGCCTGGGTCCTGCTGGAGCACCTGAAGGCCAACCCGCCCGGCGGCAGCTTCACCAAGCGCGACGCGTTCCGGTCGGTGCCCCGCTCCGACTTCCGCACCATGTCCGACCTTGACCCCGCCCTGGCCCTGCTCGAAGAACACGGGTGGCTGCGGCAGCAGGCCCCGCCGCCGCGCTCCGGCAAGGGCGGCCGGCCCCCGTCCCCGCGCTACCAGGCCCACCCCGCCATCGCCCACGGCGAGGCCTGACCCGGCGGAAACCCCCGGAGCGCCGACAGAACTGGCAGAACCCCCTGAAACGGGCTCTGACCTGCGGAAACACCCATGATCGTCGTTGTGACAAAACCAATTAAAACTCTGACAGAACCTCCCCGGCCCAGGTTCTGTCTCGCTGACACAACCCCCTCCCCAGAGGTTCTGTCAGAGTTTTTACCGGTTTTGTCACGCGCGTGATCATGGACAAAACCCCAGGTCAGGGCACCTAGAAGGGGGGTTGTGTCAGTTCTGTCAGCGCCCGGGCCCTCCCAGCACCCCACACCACCGCAGGAGGACCCACCGTGACGACCCCGGTCGCCGACGGATCGGCCGCGCCCGGCCATGACCCGACCCTCGAACTTCTCGACGTGGCGGAGGCTGCCCGCCGCCTCCGCATCGGCCGGACCACGGCCTATGCCCTGATCGCCTCCGGCGAGCTGGAGTCCGTCACGGTCGGCCGACTCCGCCGTGTTCCCCCTGCGGCAGTCGGTGAGTACGTCGCCCGCCTCCGCGAGTCCCAGAACCACCGCACCGCAGCCTGACTTGAGGAGCCACCCCGTGGACAACGAGAAGAAGCGCACCCGCAGGCCCAACGGGGCGTCCAGCATCTACCAGAGCGCCGACGGCAAGTGGCACGGCCGGGTCACCGTCGGGGTCAAGCCCGACGGCCAGCCGGATCGACGCCACGTTGAGCGCAAGACCGAGGCCGACGTCATCAACGCTGTCCGTGAGCTTGAGAAACAGCGCGACAGTGGGAAGGTCCGCAAGGCCGGCCAGCGCTGGACGGTCAAGACATGGCTCACCCACTGGGTGGAGAACATCGCCGCGCCATCCGTAAAGCCGAACACTCTTGCGAGCTATCGGGTGGCCGTGAACGTCCATCTCATCCCCGGCCTGGGCGCCCACCGGCTTGAGAAGTTGGAGCCGGAGCACCTTGAGCTGTTCTACAAGACGATGCAGGGGCGGGGCAGCGCCGCAGCAACCGTCCACCAGGCCCACCGCAGCATGCGGACCGCGTTGAACCACGCGCTCCGGCGGGGGCACCTGACCCGGAACGTGGCCATGCTGGCGGTTGCCCCGAGGGTCACCGAAAAGGACGTGGAGCCGTACACGGTGGCTGAGGTACAGAGCCTGCTCGCCGCAGCTTCCCGGCGCCGAAACAGCGCCCGGTGGGCCATCGCGCTGGCCCTCGGACTCCGGCAGGGTGAGGCACTGGGGCTGCGCTGGGCTGACGTCGACCTCGCCACCGGGATGCTCCGGGTCCGCAAGGCCAGGCAGCGCCCGAAGTACGCGCACGGCTGCACCGAGCCGTGCGGCCGGAAGCACGCCGGCCGCTGCCCGGAGCGGCAACAGACCAACGCCGACACTGACGACACCAAGTCCAAGGCCGGTAAGCGGACGATCGGACTTCCCGATGAGCTGGCGAATCTGCTCAAGCTCCACCAGGTCGAGCAGGCCCGTGAGCGCACTGCCGCCGGACATCAGTGGCACGACGGAGGGTGGGTGTTCGCCTCCGAGGACGGACGTCCCCTGATCCCGCGCACCGACTGGGACGAGTGGAAGCGCCTGCTCAAGGCAGCCGGGCTGCGGGATGCCCGGCTGCACGACGCTCGCCACACGGCGGCCACAGTCCTGCTGATCCTCGGGGTGAGTGAGCGCGCCGTCATGGGTGTTATGGGCTGGTCGTCCACCGCCATGGCCGCTCGATATCAGCACATGATCGACCCGATCCGGAAGGACATCGCCAAGCGCGTGGGCGGGCTGCTCTGGCAAGTGCCCGATGCTGCTGAAGGGAGTACGCCGGACGCCCCTGAGAAGGGCGCCGCTAGGGGCGAGTGAGACGGAAACTGAGACGGAAACGACTCGGGCGACCTCTTAGATCTAAGAGGTCGCCCGAGTCGTTGCTGCTCTCTGGCGGTAGCGGTGGGATTCGAACCCACGGTGAAGTTGCCCCCACACACGCTTTCGAGGCGTGCTCCTTTGGCCGCTCGGACACGCTACCGAGGGAGACTCTACCGGACGCCCCCGGCGGGAACGAAATCCGTTCCGGACGGACGCCCGTGGGCGGGACCTCGCGGTGGCGCCGTCAGCGCTGGGTGTCGAAGAACGCGCGGAGCTGGTCGCCGCACTCCTCGGCCAGCACGCCCCAGATCACCTCGGGCCGGTGGTTGAGCCGGCGGTCGCGCATCACGTCGAAGAGCGAGCCGGCCGCGCCGGCCTTCTCGTCGAGGGCGCCGTAGACCACCCGGTCGATCCGGGACAGCACGATCGCGCCCGCGCACATCGTGCACGGTTCCAGGGTGACGACCAGGGTGCAGCCGCTGAGCCGCCACTCGCCCACGGCCGCCGCCGCCTGCCGGATCGCGACCACCTCGGCGTGGGCGGTGGGGTCCCCGACGGCCTCGCGCTCGTTGTGGCCGCGCCCGAGGACGCCGCCGTCCGGGCCCAGTACGAGCGCCCCGACCGGGACGTCACCGGTGGCCGGGGCCAGCGCGGCCTCGGCGATGGCGAGGCGCATCTGGTCCGTCCAGCGGTCGCGTACCGGGTCGGGGCGGGTCGGGGCCGGGAGCGGGGTGAGCCGGGGGAGCGGTGCGGGCTGCATGGAGCCAGTGTCGGGCACCGGCTCCGGGCGGCGGATCACCGGGCCGCCCGTTAGCGGACGGCCTCCAGGACCTCGCCGCAGCCGATCGCCTCGGCGATCTCGGCCAGCGCCTCGCCGGGCACCGCGCCCTCGCCGGCCAGGTCGGTCAGCTCGGCCGGACCGAGGCCGTACTCGGCCAGCAGCTCCGCGTCGCCGAGCGGGCCGACCGGGACGCCGCCCGGGCCGACGGCACCGGCGCTCTCGTCCTCGCCGTCCTGCTCGGTCTCGGCCGAGGCCTCGTCCTCGTCGTCGAGGTCGGCCACCAGGTCGTCGAGGTCGTCGAAGTCGTCACCGGTCTGCTCGACCAGCTCGTCGGTGAGGATCGCGCCGTAGGAGCTGCGGGCCGCCGCGGCGCCGTCGGAGACGAAGATCCGGGGATCCTCCTCGCCGTCCACCCGCAGGACGGCGAACCAGGCGTCCTCCTGCTCGATGAAGACCAGCACGGTGTCGTCGTCCTCGGCGGCCTCCCGGGCGAGGTCGACCAGGTCGGTCAGGGCTTCTACGTTGTCGAGTTCGGTCTCGCTCACATCCCACCCGGCACCGGTGCGAGCAAGCACTGCAGCGAAGTACGCCACCAGGGACACTCCCAAGATTGGTCTCGGCTGTCGGCGATCTCGGGCGAACGCGGTCTGGCCGCCCCCGCGCCAGAGGCGGTCCGCTGTTCGGACCGTCCCACCGCATCGTGACAGAAAGCCCGCCGCTGCGGGGGGTGTTCGGCAGCGCGTCTTTGCAGGTCGTGTCGGAATGGCCGGTCAGGGGCGGGCGGATCGGCCGGTGTGCCGTCAGATCCGGAAGGTCCGCATCCGCATCGCCTCGCGCAGCCGGCGCTCCTTGGTGCGGCGCGGCTGCACACGCGCCCGTAGTTCGCGTGCCTCCGTGAGCTCGCGGAGGAACACGGCCCGCCGTCTACGGCGGTCCGCGGGGGTCTCGGGCGCGGGCTGGGACTCGTCTGTCGAGCCGGGCCCGACGCGCGGGTTGCTCTTCATACGGTCCGACGTTCCCAGAAATGTCCGGTTGATACCACGGGAAAGGTCTCGGTTCGGTCAGGTCATCCGGTCGGTGGCGTGTCGCACCCGCCGCATCCGCCGCACGGTGCCCGCCTGCCGCGCCCGTTTCGCGGCGAGTCGTACCCATGTGCTGCCGACCGTTACGGTTGGCACATGCGTCTCCATGTCGTCGACCACCCGTTGGTGGCCCACAAGCTCTCTACCCTGCGCGACGAGCGCACCGACTCGCCGACCTTCCGCAGGCTGACGGACGAGCTGGTGACCCTGCTCGCGTACGAGGCCACCCGGGACGTCCGGACCGAGCAGGTGGAGATCACCACCCCGGTCGCCGTCACCACCGGCACCCGGCTGAGCTACCCCCGTCCGCTGGTGGTGCCGATCCTGCGGGCCGGGCTCGGCATGCTGGACGGCATGACCCGGCTGCTGCCGACCGCCGAGGTCGGCTTCCTGGGCATGGTGCGCAACGAGGAGACCCTGGAGGCCTCCACCTACGCGACCCGGATGCCGGACGACCTCTCCGGCCGCCAGGTGTACGTGCTCGACCCGATGCTGGCCACCGGCGGCACCCTGGTCGCCGCGATCCGGATGCTGCTGGAGCGCGGGGCCACCGACGTGACCGCCGTGGTGCTGCTGGCCGCGCCCGAGGGCGTCGCGGTGATGGAGAAGGAGCTGGCCGGCACCCCGGTCACCGTGGTGACGGCGGCGCTGGACGAGCGGCTCAACGAGCACGGCTACATCGTCCCGGGCCTCGGCGACGCGGGCGACCGCCTCTACGGCACGGCGGGCTGACCGCCCGGACCACGACGGACACCAGGTGGGCGCCTCCCGGCCGGGAGGCGCCCACCTTGGCGTCGTACGGGGAGCGGGCGGCTCAGCAGCTGCCGGGACCGCTGGCGGACGGGGAGGGCTTGGTCGCGGCGGCCAGTGCGGCGGCCGCGGCGGTCGGGTCGAGCATCGCGGACCAGGCGTCGCCGATCACCAGGTCGACGGTGGCGTCGGCCCGGGTGTCGGCGGTGGTGGTGGCACCGGCGACCTGCGAGCCGACCAGGACGGCCGCGCCGAGCCCGCCCGGTCCGCTGATCACCTGGGCGGTGCCGGGCACCTTCTTGTCGAGGGCGGAGGGCGCGTTGCCGACCGCGCCGACGGTGAAGCCGCGCTTCTTCAGCTCGTCCGCCGTGCGGGCGGCCAGTCCGCTCTTGTCGGTGGCGTTGTACACGTTCACCGTGACGGCCTGCGGCTGCGGGATCGCGGTGCTGGTGGCACCGGGGGCCGGAGCCGCCGCGCCGCCGGGTGCCGCGGGTGCGCCGCTGCCGGCCGCCGGGGAACTGCCCGGTTCGGGCGCGGCCAGCGGCTTGCCGGAGGCGGCGGGCGAGGCGCAGGCCTGGGCCGTGGCCTGCCGGCCCATGCCGGTGAAGATGTCCACCAGCTGCACGCCGCCCAGGGCGATCAGGGCCAGGGCGAGCAGGGAGCCGATCAGCGCGAGGACGCGCCGGCTCTTGCGGGGCGGGCGTCCCAGGCGCGGGTACGAGTTACCGGTGATCCGGTACTGCTTCCCCTTCAAACCTTGGGGAGTCAACATGCTCACGGTCTGTCTCCCCCTCGTGCCGGGGCGGGGTTCGGTGACGGGGCGGCCGTCCGGTTGGGGTGCGGCGGGGTCGCCGACTGGTGCGCGGCCGTTGGCAGCAGACTAGTGCCCGACCGGTCGCATATGTACTAATTGATCATCATCTGGAGTACGGCGGCACTCGAAAGGATGTACCGGAGCCGGAACGGGCCGCCTCTGACGGGTGACCCTGGTTCCGGCAGGTTTAGGAACGGCGGGGGTGGTTCAGTCCATCTCCAGCACGCGGGCGTGCAGGACCTGACGCTGCTGCAGGGCGGCCCGGACGGCCCGGTGCAGGCCGTCCTCCAGGTACAGGTCGCCACGCCACTTCACCACGTGGGCGAAGAGGTCCCCGTAGAACGTCGAATCCTCGGCCAGGAGTGTTTCCAGGTCGAGCTGGCCCTTGGTGGTCACCAGCTGGTCCAGCCGCACCGGACGAGGTGCGACGTCCGCCCACTGACGGGTGCTGGTCCGGCCGTGATCCGGGTACGGCCGTCCGTTGCCGATGCGCTTGAAGATCACACGGAAAGCCTACCGTCCGGGGCGCCGCGGGCGCAGCAGGCGTGACCTGACCTGCGGGCCCAAGACTCCGGGGTTTTGATGGTGGATGTCGTAAATTCCCGTCTTGTGACACCTCATGGTGTCTCACGACACCTCGCCCGCGTTGGGAGCCAGCCCCATGACCGCCGACCGGCCTTCGCCCGACGCAGCCCCCGACGACGCCGCCGATGCCACCCCCGACGCCGGCCCCGGCGCGGCGGCCGCCCTCCCCGAGGCCGTCCGGGAGATCGCCGCCGGCTACGCCTTCACCGGCCCGGCGCTCGAACTCGGCGCCGTGCTCCTGGGCCCCGACGCCTACCCGCAGGCGCAGGTGCGGATCCCGCTCGGGGTGCTGAACCGCCACGGCCTGGTGGCCGGCGCGACCGGCACCGGCAAGACCAAGACCCTGCAGCTGATCGCCGAGCAGCTCTCGGCCCAGGGCGTGCCGGTCTTCCTGGCCGACGTCAAAGGGGACGTCTCCGGGATCTCGGCGCCCGGCACGCCGGGCGACCGGGTCACCGAGCGGGCCCGCGAGGTCGGCCAGAGCTGGACCCCGCAGGGCTGCCCCGCCGAGTTCTACGCCCTCGGCGGGCAGGGCGCCGGCATCCCGCTGCGCGCGACGGTGACCAGCTTCGGGCCGCTGCTGCTGGCCAAGGTGCTGGAGCTGAACGAGACCCAGGAGTCCTCGCTCGGCCTGGTCTTCCACTACGCGGACCGCCACGGGCTGGAGCTCTACGACCTCAAGGACCTGACGGCGGTGATCACCTTCCTCACCTCGCCCGAGGGCAAGGCGGAGCTGAAGGGGATCGGCGGCCTGTCGGCGGCGACCGCCGGGGTCATCCTGCGGGCCCTGACCGTGCTGGAGAACGAGGGCGCCGGGACCTTCTTCGGCGAGCCGGAGTTCGACACGGCGGAGCTGCTGCGCACCGCCGACGGGCGCGGCGTGGTGTCGGTGCTGGAGCTGCCGGCGGTGCAGGACCGGCCGCGGCTGTTCTCCACCTTCCTGATGTGGCTGCTCGCCGACCTGTACCAGGAGCTCCCCGAGGTCGGCGACCTGGACCGGCCGAAGCTGGTGTTCTTCTTCGACGAGGCGCACCTGCTGTTCAAGGGCGCCTCGAAGGCGTTCCTGGAGGCGATCACCCAGACGGTCCGGCTGATCCGGTCGAAGGGGGTGGGGATCTTCTTCGTGACCCAGACCCCCAAGGACGTGCCGGGCGACGTGCTGGCCCAGCTCGGCAACCGGGTGCAGCACGCGCTGCGGGCCTTCACCCCGGACGACGCCAAGGCGCTGAAGGCCACCGTCTCGACCTTCCCCCGCTCCGGTTACGACCTGGCCGAGGTGCTCACCCAGCTGGGCACCGGCGAGGCCGTGGTGACGGTGCTCTCCGAGAAGGGCGCGCCGACGCCGGTCGCGGCGACCCGGCTGCGGGCGCCGCAGTCGCTGATGGGGCCGGTGCCGCCGGAGCGGCTGGCGGCGGCGGTGGACGCCTCGCCGCTGGCGGCCCGTTACCGGGACGCGATCGACCGGGAGTCGGCGTACGAGCGGCTGGCGGCGCGCGCCCAGCAGGCCGCCGCGCCCGCCCCGGCGGAGCCCGGGCCCGAGGCGGCGCCGCAGCGCGAGAAGGAGGAGGGGCGCGCGGAGCGGCCGCCGCAGGAGCAGGGCGGGCTGCTCGGAAGTCTGCTGAGCAACCCGGCCGTGAAGTCCTTCGCCCGCTCGGCCGGCACCCAGCTCGGCCGCGAGATCAGCCGCAGCCTGTTCGGGACCTCGCGGCGCCGGCGGTAGCGGCGGCGCCGGCGGTGGCCGGCGGGCCGGTCAGCGCAGGGCCTCGCCGATCCGGTCCAGGGAGGACAGCCGCATCAGGCCGTAGTGGTAGAACTCGACCTCGGGGACGCCGAAAGCGCGCAGCATGTCGATCTTCGCCGCCAGGTTGGCGGGTCCGTCGCAGTCGGAGGCCATCGGCCGCAGGATGACGGCCATCTCCTCGGGGCGCACCCCGTGCAGGGCGAAGGCGGCGACCTTCTCCCGGACCTCCTCGGGGGTGCGCGCGTAGCCGAGCGTCTCGATCTGGTGCGCGGCCGCGGCGAGCGCCGGGAGGTCGATGCCGGAGAGCCAGCCCTTGCCGGGCCCGGCGCCGTCCATGAAGGTGAGCCGCATGCCGTGCTGCGCGGCGGCCTCGGCGACCTCGGCCGCGAGCGAGGTGACGGTGAGGGTGGCGGCGTCCAGGTAGGCGGCGACCGTGCCGTCGGCGAGGGCGTCGAGGGCGGCCGGTTCGGCTGCCCTGCGCTCGTCGGTGAGGCGGGCGCGGATCTCGTCCCCGACGGCCCGGCGGACCTTCTCGGCGGGGACGTCCGCGGCGGTCGCGGCGGCCCGGCAGTGGTCGCAGAAGCAGATGCCGAGCAGGGCCTCGGCGGCCGGGCCGAGGTCCTCGAAGTAGCGCTCGTGGTGGTAGCCGTGGCGCAGGCCGTGGAAGTGCAGCGACTCGGCGCGGATCGCGTCCACGCCGTACCGGGCGAGCTCGCCGACCAGGGTGGTGGCGTACTCGCGGACCTCCGGGTTGGCGGGGCACAGCTCGGTGCGGGCGCGGTCGCCGAAGGCGTTGGCGGGGGAGCAGTCCGGGTGCTGGAAGCCGAGCCGGTCGTTGTGGCAGAAGACCGTCCAGGCGTGCAGCTTCAGGCCGCGGCGGTGCGCCTGCTCGGCGGCCTCGGCGAAGGGGTCGCGTTCGCCGATCGCGGTGGAGGCGACGGGGGCGAGCCGCCGGCCGGCCCAGCGGGCCGGGTCGGGCCGGAAGTAGGCGGCGCCCGGTTCCAGGTACTGGACGACGCGGCGCGGGTTGTGCGGGAAGACGTCCCGGGCTTCGTGGTAGACGGAGGCCAGGGTCACCCCGCCGACGCCGGCCCGGTCGGTAAGGTTGCCGAAGAAGGCGTCGGGCCCCTCGTCCAGCAGATCGGTGGCGAAGGCGAGGACGGACGACTCCATGGGGCGGCTCCGGAGCAGGGCGGTACGCGGGATGCCCACGCTATCCGGGGCGTCCGTTATTGGTCTATACCTGATGGCAGGGGAGCGCCGATGTCACCCGTCTACCGGCAGTTCGACCAGGTCGAGCTGGACCGCGAGTACTCGCCCAGCAGCTGCGTGGCCGACCTCGGCGCCGAGCTGGCCGCGTACACCGAGGGCAGCGCCGCCGCGTACGCCGCGCTCCCCGGCCACCGGGAACTGCGGTACGGCACCCAGGCGCCCGAGGTGCTGGACTTCTTCCCCGCCGCCGGGCCCGCCGCCCCGCTGCACGTCTTCGTGCACGGCGGTTACTGGCAGGAGCTGGACAAGGCCGACTCGGTGTTCGCCGCGCCGGACTTCACCGCCCGGGGCACCGCGTTCGCCGCGATCGGCTACGGGCTGGCGCCGAAGTGGCCGCTGGACGCGATCGTGGCGCAGGTCCGGCGGGCGGTGCGCCGGCTGCTGACGGACGCCGAACAGCTCGGGGTGGACCCGCAGCGGGTGTACCTCAGCGGCAGCTCGGCCGGTGCGCACCTGGCCGCGATGGCGCTGCTCGACCCCGAGCCCGCCCCGGACGGCCGCCGGGTGGCGGGCGCGGTGCTGCTCAGCGGGGTCTACGACCTGGAGCCGATCTCGCTCAGCTACGTCAACGAGGCGCTCGGCCTGGACGCAGCAGCGGCCCGCCGCAACAGCCCGCTGCACCTCCCGCAGGCCGGGCTGCCGCCGCTGCTGATCGCGGTCGGCGAGCACGAGACCGCCGAATTCGGCCGCCAGCACGAGGAGTTCACCGCCTCGGTACGGGCCGCCGGGGTGCCGGTGCACGCCTTCACGGCGGCCGGGCGCAACCACTTCGACCTGCCGCTGGACCTCGGCCGCGCGGACAGCCGACTCGGCCGCGAGGTCCTGGAGCGGTTCGGGTCCTGAGCCGCCGCCGGATCCATAGACTGCCCCGGCAAGCAACCGACCCGACGCCCAGGAGAGGGACGCCCCATGACGGTCCGTCCGCCGCTTCCGTACGACTTCCTGCCGAAGGTGCCGTCCTTCGAGCTGACCAGCACCGACCTGGTGGACGGCGCCACCATGCCCGACGCCCATGTGCACGGCGGCGGGAACCTCTCGCCGCAGCTGAGCTGGTCCGGCTTCCCGGAGGGGACCCGGGGCTTCGCGGTCACCTGCTTCGACCCGGACGCGCCCACCGGCAGCGGCTGGTGGCACTGGCTGGCGGTCAACCTGCCCGCCGACACCACCGAACTCGCCCGCGGCGCCGGCTCCTCCGACGGCGACCTGCCGGGCGGCGCCTCGTTCCACGTCCGCAACGACTTCCCCGGCCACCAGTACGACGGCGCCGCGCCGCCGCCCGGACCGGCCCACCGCTACGTCTTCGCGGTGCACGCGCTGGACGTCCCCACCCTGGACCTGAAGCCGGACACGCCGGCCGCTGCCGTCGGCTTCAACCTGGCGTTCCACGCGGTCGGCCGGGCGCTGCTCACCGTCGAGTACCAGGCGGGCTGAGCCCCGGCGGGCGGGTCCCGGCCCCTGCGGCGCGGCGGGCGTCTCGGACCAGGGCTCGGACATGAGGGGGCCCCTCCAGCTCGGTAGTGCGGTGTGATGCGACGGATGTCGGTG